>DATEPR010000167.1:0-10170 GCA_035273045.1 Pseudonocardiaceae bacterium
CCGCTGTTTCGGCCGGTCACCGGCGGGCGCCGGCCGCACGACGGGCATGTCCCTGGTCACCGCGACGGCCACGACGACGCCGAGCCCGGCCACGAGGGCGAAATGCCGCATCGGCGACCAACCGGCCGCCACCAGTGCACCGGCGAGCACTCCACCGCCGAGCGCGCCGAAGCTGTAGGCGCCGTGGAAGGTCGGCATCAGCGGGCGGTCCAGTTCCCTGACCACCGCCACCGCGGCGATGTTCATCGACACGTCCAGTGCCCCGATCGACATGCCGAGCCCGAACATCGCCACGCCGAGCCACGGCACGGTCGGCGCCAGGCCGATCAGCGTCACCGCGACGCTGCACAGCAGGACGCACGGCGGCACCATCGTCCGGGTGCCGAACCACAGGCACAGCCGGCTGACCAGCGGCGCGGCCACGATCAGGCCGATGCTGCCGCCCAGCAGGACCAGGCCGAGCGAGCCGGGATCGGCGTGCACGTGCGCCGCCACGGCGGGCACCCGGGAGGTCCAGGTGCCCACGACGACGCCGTTGAACGCGAACGTCGCGACGACGGCGACCCTGCCCCTGTGCACGTTCCCTCCCCCGTTGGTGCCAGCCCGATGACGCTCCTGCCGTCGACTGCCGTTGTCTTTGACCTGATCGAGTGACACGCCCTGCCCGGTTCGCGTGGGACGCCCGGTGGGCTGGTTGCGCTGCGTATAGGGCGGCTGGGGGCCACGGTAGTTCACGAGACGGACGTCCGGTGGTTCGCGACCGGCGTCGGCCACGAGGGTCTCAACGGGGTGTTCATCGCGCCTGGCACGGCCGCTGTACCGGTCGAGCCAGCCAGGCGAACGTTTCACCAGCTGGGGTGCCCGCACCGTGGCACGTCGCGGTGCACGGCGACCGCCGGACGCCGAGCCGGTGGATCTACCGGAGACCAGGGTTCTGGCCGGTCGGCCGAGTGCGGCGCTGCCTCTGGTCGCCGGCGGGCCACCGTTCGGCGGCGGGATCACTCGTCCGGATGGCAACGGAAACATCGCCGAGCCGCAGAGCGATGTAGGAGTACGGGGCCGGTTAACCTGCGCAGGCGTGGGTACGGCCCTCGCCATGCCCTCGTAGCTCAGCGGACAGAGCGAGAGACTTCTAATCTCTTGGTCGCAGGTTCGAGTCCTGCCGAGGGCGCCACGTCGCCGCCGGCCCTCACCCGGCCCGAGTGATGATCATCACTCGGGCCGACACCCATGACGCGAGTTGATCACGGCGGCACAACGATCCCGCCTACGGTATATTTTCATTCTTATTATCGGGATAACATCATCCCAAATTCATGTCGATGTCGACACGTCGCCAAGAATCTGACCGAGAAGACGTCCGTCCGAATTGGCTTCGCGCTACTCTCTGTCCAATCCAGGGAGCACGGAGGAATGAGTGGCGGAGGACTGGGCCGCGGTCTCGCGAGCAATCATCGCGCGCATGGATGAACTCGACCTGACCCAGCGCGAACTCATCGACCGCTCACGGGTGTCCAAGGCGATCGTCGGCGAGCTCCAGAACAATTCCGTCCAGCGGAAACGGAGCGACCGCACCCTGGAAGCGCTGTCCGAGGCGCTGCAGTGGCACCCCAACCACCTGAAGGCCGTCCTCAACGGACACCCGCTGCCGCGGCCGAACGACCCGGTGGTCACGTCGGAGAAAGATATTCCAGGGCGGCTGACGGTCATCGAGAACGAACTGCGCCTGATAAACGATCGTCTCGAACGAATTGATTCGGCCAACTCCCGGATCGACGACGTGGCGACGGACATCAAGGCCGCCATCGATGATCTCAAGGCGTCGCTGCGCACCCGGCCGGTGCGCTGACCCCGGCCCGGTGCGGCGGACCGTGATCGGCCGGGACCGGAGCGTGCCGGCCGCCGTCCAACCGGAACTGTCGACATTTCCTTCTCTGTCCAATCGGTGACAGACCGAAACCAAAGGGTAGGAAAAGCCGGGGGAAGCGTTCGGTATACCGAGACGATAACAATGCGGACACGGCGACGGCCAAGCGTTTCCGCAGATCAGTCGGCTGATTTATCGGTGCGTAGTCGTCGGTTTCACTCGGATGGCCTACACAATTTCCATCATCTGTCAACTATCTGTCCACCCGCCTTTGGCGGTGTCTCACCCCAATATCCACAATGCCGTAACACACCTATCGGCACACCGCGATTGCCCCGGTGCGCAACACCGTCACACGCCGCCGTGATCGCCAGGAGGACACCGTGAACGCCGGGAAGGGCACCGATACGGTGCACGAGTTGAACGACCTGCGCCGGGGCCGGGGCCTGAACACAGCCGATCTCGCCGCCAGGATCGGGCCCCGCCTGCGCCACACGTGCGGGGTCGCCGACGGTGACAGCCCCGCGCTGGTCCGCCGGAAGGTGGTGCTCCGGCTGACCGCGCTGTGCGAGCAACTGCCCGAGGACCTGCGCGTCGCCGCCAGTGTCGCGCTCGGCCTGCACGGCGAGGCGGCGGGCGAGTTCCTGGACCGCAGGATCACCTGGCTGGCCGAGCACTTCGAGCGCGACCCGCGTACCGCGCGGCGCCGCGTCGACACCGCGTTCCGGCTGCTCGGCGAGCGGTTGGACGACGAGCGGCCCGGTCCGGACGACTTCGAGCTCGGCCCGGTGGACGGCTGGTACGTCGAGTCGCTGCGCGCCGTGCTGCGGCTGGACCTGGAGCCGGCCGAGCTGATCGAGGAACGCCGGATCGTGGCGACGGTGGACGACCTGAAGGAGGTCACCGTGTCGCTGCGCACGCCGAGGACCGGGATGCCGGCCGACCACGACCTGATCGAGGCCGAGATGCTGGACGGCGGCGAGATCGTCGACGCGCAGCGGCTGGGCGTGGGGCACACGCGGTTCGTGATCCGGCTGCCGGAGGCGCTGCGGCTGGGCCAGCGGCACGAGTACGGGGTGCGGTTCACGTCCTACCCGCGGTACTGGACCCTCCCGTGCGACCTGCTCGCGCCCCTGCAGCGGTGCGAGCACTTCGGCGTCCGGGTGCGCTTCGGCGAGGAACGCCCGGACCTGGTCTGGCAACTGGAACCCGAGGGCATGACGTACGGGCTCCAGTGGTCGGCCTGACCGCGGGCGGGACAACCGGGCCGGCTGTGCGGCGGGGTCAGCCGGACACCGGGGTCCTGCCGTCGTCGTAGACGTCGAAGGCGTCCAGCAACTCCTCGTCCTGCAACAGTTCCGACCGGCTCGTGGTGCCGTTGCGGAGTGCTACCGCGGTGGCCAGCGCCTGCGCCAGCGACACGAACGCGGACAGCGACCGCAGCACGGTGACCCCGCCGGTGTCCACGTAGCAGGTGAGGTCGGCGTGGCGCACCAGGGGCGACGCCGGGTTGTCGGTGAGCACGATGGTCCGCAGGCCACGGCGTTTCGCCTCGGCCGTGGCGCGGACCGTGTCCGCCGTGTAGCGGTGGATGGACAGGGCGACGAACACGTCGTCGGCCTCGACGTCGCGCAGGTCGTCGACGAGCATCCCGGCGGACGGCGCGAACTGCCGGACGCCGGGGCGGACCATGCGCAGCAGGTAGGCCAGCAGGTACGCGACGGCGTGGCACTTGCGCAGCCCCATCACGTAGACGTGGCGTGCCTCGGTGAGCAGTTCGACGGCCCGGTTCCAGGTGGCCTGGTCGAGCCGGGCGAACGTGCGGGCGATGTTCTGCCGGTCGTGCTCGACGACCGCGCCGAGCAGTTCGTCGGTCTCGTTCAGCTCGGCGGCCTGCTCGAACCGGCGGACCAGCTGGGCCTGCTCGGCGAGTTGCTGGCGGCACAGCCGGACCAGCGCCGGGTAGCCGGGCAGGCCGAGCGCGGCGGCGAACCGCACCAGCGACGACTCGTGCACCTCGGCGACCTTGGCGGTCTCCCCGATGCTGCGGAACGCGGTGGCCTCCGGGTCGGCGAGCAGCACCCTGGCGATGCGCCGCTGCCCCGCCGCCATGGTCGGCATTCTGGCCTGTAGCTCGGCCCGGAGTTCGGTGTAGTTGCGCGGCGGGATGGCCATCTGTCTCGACGCTCCTCGACTTCACGGTGCCGAACCAGGCACGCGCCCGATTGCGCAAATATAGTTGCGCCGGCCGTACGCAACAAATATTGCGTGTTATCGTAAGCGCGCAAATCAGGCTTTTGGGCGAGTGGAGGCCGGCATGGCGGTGCGGCAGTCAGCGACCCTGGCGATCAACGAGCGGATCGCCGCCCTACGAGCCGAGGGTCGGCCGGTGCTGCACCTGGCGTTCGGCGAGGCCGGCCTGCCGGTCCTGCCCGAGTTGCGGGACGTGCTCGCGGATTCCTTGCGGCACAACGGTTACGGCCCGGTCACCGGTACTCTGGCGGCGCGCGAGGCGGTGGCGGGCTACTTCGCCCGCAGGGCGCTGCCCACCGAACCGGACCGGGTGGTGCTGGCGCCGGGGAGCAAACCGCTGCTGTACGCGCTGCTCGCCGTGCTGCCCGGTGACGTGGTGCTGCCGGTGCCGTCCTGGGTCAGCTACGCGGCACAGGCGGCGCTGTCCGGCAAGCGGGTGGTGGGCGTGCCGGTTCCGGCCCACACCGGCGGTGTGCCCGACCCCGACCTGCTGCCGGCGGCGCTCGCCGCGGCCAGGGCCGACGGCCTCCGGCCCGGCGTGCTCGTGCTCACCGTCCCGGACAACCCGACCGGCACGATCGCGCCGCCGGAGACCATCGAGGAGGTCTGCCGGATCGCCGACCGGGAGGGACTGGTGATCGTCTCCGACGAGATCTACCGCGACCTCGCCCAGGACCCCGCCGCCGTCCGCTCCCCCGCCGAGTGGCTGCCCGAGCGGACCGTCGTGACGGCCGGGCTGAGCAAGAACCTGGCGCTGGGCGGCTACCGGATCGGCGCCGCACGCCTGCCGCACGGCCCGCTGGGCGACGAACTGCTGGCCGACCTGTCCGGCGTGGCCAGCGAGGTGTGGTCGTGCCTGGCCAGCCCGATGCAGGACGTCGCTGCGGCCGCGTTCGCCGAGCCGCCGGAGATCGTCCAGCGGATCGCGGCCAGCAGGCGGCTGCACGGCGCGGTCACCCGGCGGGTGCACGAGATCGTCGTCGACGCCGGTGCGTCCTGCCGGCCGCCGCAGGGTGGCTTCTACCTGTACCCGGACTTCGGTGAATCGTTGGCCGGGGCCGGCGTCGGGAGCGGGCGGGAGCTGGCGGCGCTGCTGCTGGACCGTTTCGGCATCGGTGTGCTGGCCGGCGTCGAGTTCGGCGACGACGAGGGCGCCCTGCGGTTCCGGATCGCCACCAGCCTGCTCTACGGGGCCGACGACGAGCAGCGGCAGGCCAGCCTGGACAGCCCGGAACCCCTTGCGCTGCCGTGGATCGACGAATCGCTCAAGCACCTGGCGCACGCGTTGGCCGAACTGACCACAGTGGATGGACGTTAGGCCTGCTGGCGCAGGGGCCAGCCGGTCTGCTGGTCAAGTTCCAGCGTCCGGCAGGTGGCCCGCCAGATCCGCTGCTGGGCGGCGGCGCCGGCGGCCGCCCTGGGCAACGGGTACACCCGGCGACCGCGCAGATAGGCGCCGTTGGGCACCGCGGTGCTGGTGCAGGCGTAGAGGACGGCGTCCACCATCAGCGCCCGGGACAGCGGGGCGGGCGCGGCGCCGATCTCGGTGCCCGCCGGCTGGATGGTCAGGCAGCGGCAGCCGGTGCCGCGCAGCTTGCCTGCCATCATCTGGCTCAGCATCATCAGGGCCAGTTTCGACTCGGTGTAGGACCAGGCCGGGTAGTACCGGCGGCCGCCGCCCAGTTCGGTCGCCTTCGGCACGCCCAGCCGGTGCCGGTCCCGCACGACGTGCACGATGCGGCCGGCGGAACTGTTGCGCAGCAACGGCATCAGGCCCAACACGACCATCGCCGGCCCGAGGTAGTTGATCTGCCAGGTCAGCTCGTTGCCGTCCTCGGTGAGCAGCCGGGTCTTCGGCGGCAGCAGGTCGACGGCGTTGACCACGTAGTCCATCTCGCCGGTGGCGTTGCCGCACCGGTGCAGCAGGTCCCGGGTGGCGTCCAGGCTGGCGAAGTCGGCCGTGGTGGTGAGGATCTCGCACCGGCCGTCCAGCGCCGCCAGGTCTTCGCGCAACCGCGCCAGGCTGCCGCCGTCGTGGCCGTGCAGGAGGAGCGTCGAACTCAGGCCGACCATCCGGCGCGCGATGTCGGTGCCCAGCTCGCCGGTCGCGCCCAACACCAGTGCGGTGCGGCGCTGCGTACCCATGTCCATTGCTCCCCACGTCCGGCTTCCGGCGGCCCAACCGCGCGGTCCACCAGTGCCATCGGACGGGAACGACTTCTGTTACGCGCTGCGACGGCTGCACACCGTTCCGCCACAGCGCCACTCACCGGACCAGCACGAACACCACTCCACCGACGAGCGGACCGGTCAGCGCGCCGGCAACCGCCTGCGCGACCGTGTGGTCGGCCAACCGGACCCTGGCCCACGCGACCAGTCCGACGACGGGCACCAGCAACAGCCACCGCGGGCCGTAGATCAGCACCATCGTGGCGGCTCCGCCGCCGGCGACGGCGGCGTGTATCGAAATCTTCCACCATTGGGTGATTCCGGTACACGTGAACAGGGTGGCCAGCATGGCCAGGTCCAGCGCCACCAGATCGCGCGGCGCATCGGCGAACACCAGCACCAGCAGGCCCACCACGGTGCTCGCCAGGCTCAGCGACAGCGGCACCAGCCTGCCCTCGCGGTTCCGCACGTGGTGGCCCTCCCACCGGCCGAGGCGGGCACCGCGGACGATGAACGCGGTCGGCAGGATGCTGGAGAACAGGGCCACGACCAGGCCCCACAGCGCCGTCGGACCCGGTTGGTGGCCCGTGGCGCGCCAGGCCACCGCGAGTGGCAGGACGAGCACCACGACCGCCGGGGAGCAGGCTTCGGTGACCACCCGGGCGACGATCCCTGCCACCGTCCCCCGCCGGTCCCCGTCAGCCATGCCGCGGATTGTGCCAGGTGGGGACGAATCTGGTTGAGAGTCGCCACCGGGTGGCACTCCGTAGTGGACGGTTTACCTGGTCGGGCCCAAAAAACACCCGGTCGTCGCAGTGTCACCCTGGTGTCCTCGGCGCGACCACGGCACAGTAGAGGTCTGGAGACCGCAGTGGGCGGCAACGCCCACCGGCTGGCGAGGTGGAACGTGGACACGCAGCGGCGTGACCGTATCGTCGTCGGGATCGACGAGGGCGCGCAGAGCGCGCTCGCCGTGGAGTGGGCCGCGCGGGAAGCCCAGGCGGCCGGCGTGCCGCTGGCGCTGGTGCACGGGGAAACCGACCGCTACGCGGCCGCGGTGATCGATCCGGGCATCGTGCCGGCGATGGAACTGGCCGTCCGCCAGGCCGACCCGAGGCAGTTGGTGGCCGACACCGCCGAGTTCGTGCACCGGATCGCGCCGGACGTCGAGGTCACCACCTACATCGAGCCGGGCAGCCCGGTCGGCGTCCTGTGCCGGCAGGCCGACACCGCCAGCATGGTGGTGCTCGGCTCGGAGGGTTCCGGCCTGTTCGCGGAGCTGGTGTTCGGTTCGGTGTGCGGAACGCTCGCGGTGCGCAGCAGGTGCCCCGTGGTCGCGGTGCGGACACAGCCGGAATCGGTGGCCTACGACGCACCCGTCGCGGTCGGCGTCGACGGGACGAAGGTGTCGAAGGCGGCGATGGAGTTCGCGTTCGAACTGGCCGACCGGCACGGCGTCGGCGTGCGGGCGGTGCACGTGATGCCGCCGTCCGCCGACCGCGACCCCGACGACCAGGAACGACACCGCTGGCTCACCGCCGACTCCATGGCCGAACTGGCCACCCGCTACCCGCACGTGGACATCGACATCGACTTCACCATCGGCGAACCGGTGCCGGTCCTCACCGCCCGGTCGGCCGGCTGCCGGCTGCTGGTGGTCGGGTCGCGTGGCCGGGGCGTCGCGGCCGGGCTGCTGTCCGGGTCGGTCAGCCAGGCGCTGCTGCGCAGCATCCGTGGCCCGATCGCCGTGGTACGCAAGGATTGTGTGCGCGCCGCCGTGGCACGCTGACCGCGGTTGCCCGTTCAGGTTTCGAGCAGTTTCGCGCGCACCACCTTGCCGGTGGAGTTGCGCGGCAGCTCGCCGAGGATCACCACGTCCCTGGGCACCTTGTAGCGGGCCAGGTTCGACCGGACGAACGCACGCAGCTCGTCGGCGTCCAGTTCCGCGCCGCCCGCCGGCACGACGAACGCCTTGAGGCGCTGGCCGAAATCCGGGTCGGGCACGCCGATGACCGCCGCCTCGGCCACGTCCTCGCGGGAGGTCAGCAGGTTCTCGATCTCGCCGGGGTACACGTTCTCGCCGCCGGACACGATCATGTCGTCGTCGCGGCCGTCGATGAACAGCAGGCCGGTGGCGTCGAAGTGGCCGACGTCCCCACTGGACAGCAGGCCGTCGATGACTTCCTTGTGGCCGCCGCCGGTGTAGCCGCCGAACGCCAGTTCACTGCCGACGAACAGCCGGCCCACGGCGTTGACGCCGGTCACCCTGCGGCCCTCGTCGTCGTAGAGCCGGACGACACAGCCGCGCGGCGGGCGGCCGACGGTGCCGGGGGCGGCCCGCAGTTCGGCCGGTGTCGCGACCGTCGCCACGGCCACCTCGGTTGAGCCGTACAGGTTGTAGAGCACGTCACCGAAGACGTCCAGCGCACGGTCGCTCACGTCCGGGCTCAGCGCCGAGCCGGCGGTGAGGATCACCCGCAGGCTGCTGGTGTCGTAGCGGGACACGGTTTCCGAGCCCAGGTCGAGAATGCGGCGCAGCATCGTCGGCACCAGCACCATGGCCGTGCAGCGCTGTTCGGCGACCGCCCGCAGCGTCGCCTCCGGGTCGAACCGGCGCCGCACCACGACCGTCTGGCCGAGGGCCAGCGCGACGATCAGCTGGGACAGGCCGGTCGCGTGGAACATCGGCGACGCGATGAACATCGCACCGCCGCGCCGCAACGGGATCCGTTCCAGCAGGTGGGTCGCGGACAGCGGTGACCGGATGTGCCGGGCGGCCCCCTTCGGGGTCCCCGTGGTGCCGCTGGTCAGCAACACCAGCACGCCGGGTGAGGACGGTCCGGGTATCGGGCCGGGATGGGTCGACTCGACGACGCCGGCCAGTGTGGTCGCCTCCGTCGCACCGTCGTGCCAGCCGACATAGCGCGGGATGTCGGCGCGGACGCCGTCCAGGAGGTCGGCGAACTCCTCGTCGTGCACCAGTGCCGAGGCGCCCTCTCGGTTGGTGACGTCGGCCAGCTGCGGACCGCTGAAGCCGGTGTTCATCAGCAGCAGGCGGGCGCCGAGCTTGGCCGCCGCGATCATGCACGCCACCAGCCAGCGGTGATCCCGGCACAGCACGGCGATCACGGAGTCCGGGCCGAGACCGCGCCGCTGCCAGGCGCGGGCCAGCGCGTTGGTGTGGGCGTCGAGTTCGCCGTAGGTCAGCGTGCCGAGCTCGTCGACGACGGCCGGTGAACCGGGTTCCCTACGGGCGGCGATCCACGCGGCGCCGGCCACCGGCCCGAACTTGCGCACCGCGAGAATGGACTTCAGCCCTTCGTCCAGTCGCATCGGATCGAACAGGCCGGCTCTGCGCAGCACGTCGACGCGGGGTGGCAGGTCGACCAGCTTGCCCAGAACGTCCGACACGTACCGCAGCACGTACCGATGGTATGTCACCGCGCGGCGGCATTGTCGGTGGTGCGGCGGACAATGGAAACGTGCTGGTGGCGGTGGTGCCGGAGCGGGACGGCCGGGGTCGGCTGCGCCCGCTCGCCGACGACGGCACGCCCGCCGGCCAGGACGAGCGGGTCGAGGACCTGGCCGGCCGGATCGCCGAACTGGAGCGGACGCTGCGGCCGAGGTGGCTGTGGGCCGCGGGCGCGGAGTGCTATCCGGCGCTGCTCGCGGCCGGTGCCCGGGTGGACCGGTGCCACGATCTGCTGCTGGTGGAGGGAATCCTGCTCAACCACGCCGGCCTGCACGCCGAACCGCGCGGGCTCGCGGCCGCCGTCGCCAGGGCCAAGGACCTGCCGGTGCCGGACGACCCGGCGGCCGCCCGGCCGGACACGCAGCCGGCACTGTTCGAACCCGAGCCGGAGCCCCTGCCCGGCGGCACC
>DATEPR010000168.1:0-4299 GCA_035273045.1 Pseudonocardiaceae bacterium
GATGTCGCCCTTGCCGATGGTGGTGCCGGCGACGGTGATGTCGTCGCGGGCGAAGCGGGGGAAGGCGACCTGGACGACGGTGAGGTAGCGCAGGAGTTCCTCGACGAACGGGTCGACGGCGGTGTCGTCGTCGTGGATGAGACGGAACGTGTCGGGGTCCTGGAGCAGGACTAGGGCGCCGAGGGTGAGCATGCTGGCGGTGGTTTCCAGGCCGCCGGTGAGCAGGCCGTCGGCGAGGCCGGCGAGTTCGCGGTCGTCGACGTTGGCGCCGTGTTCCTTGACGATCATGCCGAGTAGTCCGTCGCCGGGGTTGTCGCGCTGTTTCTTGACGATGTCGAGCAGGTAGGAGAGGGATTCGGTGATGGCCCCCAGGGAGGCGGTGGCGCCGCTGAACAGGTCGAACCGGGCGGTGGAGAGGCGTTGGAAGTCGGCGCGGTCGGCGTAGGGGATGCCGAGCAGTTCGCAGATGGTGAGTGAGGGGATGGGCAGGGCGAAGGCTTCGGCGAGGTCGACTGGTCCGTCGGTGGCGGCCATGGCGTCGAGTCGTTGTTCGACGATCTCGGTGATGCGGGGGGTGAGGCGGGCGAGGCGGCGCATGGTGAACTCGGGGGTGAGGATCTTGCGCAGCCGGGTGTGGTCGGGTGGGTCGGCGAAGCCGAGTCCGCCGGGGTTCTGTTCGGCGGTGGCGCCGGCGCTGCCGATGAGGTTGGTGAAGTCGTTGGAGAAGCCGTTGGCGTCGGCGAGGACGGTTTTGGCGGCGTCGTAGCCGGTGACCAGCCAGGCTTTCATGCCGAAGGGCAGTTTGAGGCGGCTGACGGGTTCGCGGTCGCGCAGGGCGCCGAGTTCGGGGACGGGGTCCAGGCCGGTGCGGTGCAGGGGGAGCAGCGCGGTGTCCGGCACGAAGGCCATTTTGGCGAGGTCGAAGCCCTTTTTCTGCTTGCGGGCCAGGTATTTGCGGCCGAGCCAGCCCATGGCGCGCGAGCGGAGCGTCGTCATGGGGCGGAGGCTACCTGTCGGGGTTCAGCGGCGGTTGGCCCAGGTCCGGCGGCCGGACTCGGGGAGGGTGGCGATCGGGTCGTAGTAGGGGTAGCGGCGGGTGAGGGCGTCGGGGTCGTGGCGTTCGATGCCGGTGCGGTAGTTCTTGGTCCAGTAGGAGATGCCGAGTTCGCGGTCGTAGTGGGCGAGTTGGTGGACCCAGCGTTTGCCGACGTAGGGGACGTCGCAGACGATGCGGGGGGTGGCGTAGCCGGGCAGGTAGCCCATGATGGCGTGTTGCATGGCTTGTGCTTCCCAGACGGCGACGCGCCAGTGTTCGGCGTTGGGGATCATGTCGCACATGTAGAAGTAGTAGGGCAGGATGCCGGCGTCGTCCTGGAGTGCGAAGCACAGGTCGAGCAGGTCTGCTGGGGTGGCGTTGACGCCGCGCATGAGTACGCCCTGGTTGCGTACGTCGCGGACGCCGGCGTCGAGGGCGGCGCGGGTGGCTTCGGCGACCAGTGGGGTGACGGTCTGGGCGTGGTTGACGTGGGTGTGGATGGCGAGGTTGACGCCGCGGCGGCGGGCGGTGCGGGCGACCCGTTCGAGTCCTTCGGTGACCTTGGGTTGCAGCCAGTGTTGGGGTAGGGCGGCGAGGGCTTTGGTGGCCAGGCGGATGTCGCGGACGGTGTCGACGTCGAGCAGCCGCATGAGGAAGTTTTCCAGTTGGTGCCATGGCACGTTGGCGACGTCGCCGCCGGAGACGACGACGTCCCGCACGCCGGGGGTGGCGCGCAGGTATTCGATCATGCGGTCCTGCCGGTCGGCGGGTTTGAGGGTGAGTTTGTGTTTGTCGACGGTTTCGGTGGAGTTGCCGACGAGGTCCATGCGGGTGCAGTGGCCGCAGTACTGGGGGCAGGTGGACAGCAGTTCGGCGAGGACTTTGGTGGGGTAGCGGTGGGTGAGGCCTTCGACGACCCACATTTCGGCTTCGTGCAGTGAGTCGCGGGTGGCGTAGGGGTGGCTGGGCCAGTCGGGGTCGCGGTCGGAGCGGACCGGGATCATGTAGCGGCGGATCGGGTCGGCGTAGAAGGCGTCGGTGTAGTCCGCCGGTTGGGCGTGTGGCGCCATGGTGTTCAGCATCTGCGGCGGGACCAGCATGGACATGGTGGCGAAGCCGGTCTGGTCGGCGGCCAGGTCGTCGTAGCAGCGCTGGTCGAGCAGGTCGCCGAGGACGTCGCGGAGTTGTTTGGGGTTCTTGACGCAGTGTGCGCGTTGCCACTGGGCGTCCCGCCACTGGGCTTCGGTGACGTCGCGCCAGCCGGGTAGGCGGCGCCAGTCGGGTTCGACGAGTGGGTGGCGGGCGTAGTCGTATGGCTGGTGGCCGCCTGCGGCGTCGGCCGGGCTGATAGCGTCCTGGACGACGGTCATAAGTGCTCCTCAGCGACTAGATCGCGCAAAGATATGCTGTGTCTGCGTCTACACGACGTAAATTCTACGGGAGTGGGTGTGACGGGGTCGAGGACACGCGGTGCGGGGTCGCCGATCGGGCTGCACAGGGTGCTGGCCCCGGCGGGGGTGTTGCCGCAGCAGGCGGACCGGTTGGACGCCGATCCGGAGCCCTGGCCGGACGAGGTGGTGCTGGACGTGCACCGGCTGAACCTGGACGCCGCGTCCTACCGGCAGTTGCGGGAGGCGCACGGCACGGGCGTGCCGCTGCGGGCCGCGGTGTGCGACATCGTGGCGCGGCGGGGCAAGATGCAGAACCCGGTGACCGGGTCGGGCGGGATGCTGCTGGGCACGGTCCGCGAGGTGGGTCCGGAGTCGCCGTTGGGCCTGGTGGTGGGGCAGCGGGTGGCGACGCTGGTGTCGTTGACGTTGACGCCGCTGCGGATCACCGACGGGCTGGCCGGGTGGGACGGCGAGAGCGAGCAGGTGCCGTGTGCCGGCACGGCGGTGCTGTTCGGCCGGTCGATCGCGGCTGTCCTGCCCGACGATCTGCCCGAGTCGCTGGCCCTGTCGGTGCTGGACGTGTGTGGCGCGCCGGCGTTGACGGCGCGGGTGGTGGGGCGGCGGGACCGGCCGGCGGTGTGTGTGCTGGGTGGCGGTGGCAAGTCGGGTTCGTTGTCGCTGGTCGCGGCGCGGCGGGCCGGCGCGGGCCGGTTGGTGGCGTTGGTGCCCACCGACGGTGAGGCGGCGGCGGTGCGGGCGGCCGGGCTGGCCGATGACGTGGTGGTGGCCGACGCCCGGGATCCGGTGGCGGTGGCGGCCGCGGTGGGTGAGCCGGTGGACGTGACCGTGGTGTGCGTTGACGTGCCGGGTTGTGAGCACGGCGCGGTGCTGGCCACCCGGGACGGCGGCACGGTGGTGTTCTTCTCGATGGCCACGTCGTTCGCGGCGGCCGCGTTGGGCGCGGAGGGCCTGGCGGCGGACGTGGAACTGGTGATCGGCAACGGCTTCGTGCCCGGCCACGCCGCCTACGCGCTGGACCTGGTGCGCTCGGATGCCGGCGTGCGGGCCCTGTTGGCCGCTCGGGAGCGGCACACTGTGCGGTCGTGACGGACATGGCGACGCTTCTGGTCAACGGCCGCATCCACGGTGGTTCGGCGACGGCGATGGCGGTCGCCGGCGGGTTGGTCGCCTGGTTGGGCGGTGACGACGAGGGCCGGGCGCGGTTCCCGGACGCGGCCGTGGTGGACGTGGCCGGCGGGTTCGTGGCGCCGGCGTTCGTGGACGCGCACGTGCACGTCACGTCGTCGGGGCTGTTGCTGGCCGGGCTGGACCTGACCGGCTGCCGGTCGCTCGCGGAGTGTCTCGCGGCGTTGCGCGGGTTCGTCACCAGCCGCACCACCACGGGTGTGGTGTGGGGGCACGGGTGGGACGAGACGGCGTGGCCCGAGGGCCGGCCGCCGACCCGCGCCGAGGTGGACGCCGCCGCCGGTGACGTGCCGGTGTACCTGTCGCGGGTGGACGTGCACTCGGCGGTGGTGTCGACGGCGCTGGTGGCGTTGGCGCCGGACGCGCGGGGTGACGTCGGGTGGTCGGCGGACGGGCCGATCAGCCAGCACGCCCACCACCACGTCCGTGGTGCGGCGCGGGCGGCGTTGACCCCGGTCGACCGGCGGGCCGCGCAGTCGGCGTTCCTGGCGCACGCCGCGTCGCTGGGTGTGGCGGCGGTGCACGAGTGCGCCGGCCCGGACGTGTCCGGCACCGACGACCTGACCGAACTGCTCGCCCTGGCCGCCGCCGGTGGCACCCCGGACGTGGTGGGCTACTGGGGTGAGCGGACCGACCCGGCCGTGGCCGCCCGGCTGGGGGCGCGGG
>DATEPR010000169.1:0-2846 GCA_035273045.1 Pseudonocardiaceae bacterium
CCCGCCGGCCTGGCCGCCCGCTCGTGGTGTGCGATCTCGGCCTGCCCAGGGACGTCGAGGCCGGCGTTGCCGACCTGCCCGGCGTCACCGTGGTCGACCTGGAGACCCTGGGCCGGCGGCTGGCCGGCACGCAGGCGACCCGGCACGCCGACGTGGCCGCCGACATCCTGGCCGAGGAGATGCGCGGCTACCTGGCCGCCCAGCGGTCCGCCGCGGTGACCCCGACGGTGACCGCGCTGCGCAGGCGGGCCGCCGAGGTGGTGGACGCCGAACTGCTCCGGCTGAACTCCCGGCTCCCCGAACTGGACGAGTCGGTGCGCGACGAACTCGCCAGGACCGTGCGCCGGGTGGTGGACAAGCTGCTGCACACGCCGACCGTGCGCGTCAAGCAACTGGCCTCCGACCCGAACGGCGCCAGCTACGCCGACGCGCTCCGTGAACTGTTCGCCCTCGACCCGCAGGCCGCCGCGCTGCTCAGCGCCCCGGTCGCGACCCCGGGCGACCCCGATGACCCCCGTGCGGATGGTGACAGGTGAAGAAGGTTTTGCGGATCGGCACCAGAGGCAGCGCGCTGGCGCTGGCGCAGACCAGGCTCATGGCGGACGCGCTGGAGCAGGCCGGCGCCGCGGTGGAGATCATCACGGTGACCACGGCCGGCGACCGCTCGGCCAAGCCGATCCCCGAGGTCGGCATCGGCGTGTTCACCTCGGCGCTGCGCGAGGCGCTGGTGTCCGGCGACATCGACGTCGCGGTGCACTCCTACAAGGACCTGCCGACCGCCCCGGACACCCGGCTGGTGCTGGCCGCCGTGCCGGTGCGCGAGGACCCCAGGGACGTGCTGGTGGCCAGGGACGGCCTCACCCTGGCCGAACTGCCCTCCGGTGCCACCGTGGGCACCGGCGCGCCCCGGCGGGTCGCCCAGCTGAACGCGCTCGGGCTCGGGCTGACCGTGGTGCCGGTGCGCGGCAACGTGGACACCCGGCTGCGCAAGGTGCACGAGCGCGAACTGGACGCGGTCGTGCTGGCCCGTGCCGGGCTGGCCAGGCTGGGCCGGCTGGCCGAGGTCACCGAGACGATCGACCCGATCCAGCTGCTGCCGGCACCCGCCCAGGGCGCGCTCGCCGTGGAGTGCCGGGTGAACGACATGGACACCGAACACCTGCTCCGCTCGTGCCTGGACGACGCCCCGACCAGGGCCGCCGTCACCGCCGAGCGGGCCATGCTGGCCGCGCTGGAGGCCGGTTGCAGCGCTCCCGTCGGTGCCCTGGCCGAGGTGGTGGACGACCTGCTCACCGACGCCGACGGCACCGACCGCGTGGTGTCGATGCTGTCGCTGCGGGGTGTCGCCGCGACGCCGGACGACCAGATCCTGCGCGCGTCGGCCGTCGGTGACCTGACCAACGCGGACGCACTCGGCAGGCAGGTCGCGGCCGAGCTGCTCGAACTCGGGGCGGCTGTGTTGTCCGGCCCGGAGGCATAGCTATGGAGAGTGCCCAGATGACCCGTGCACGCAAGGCCCCGGGGCGGATCGCCTTCGTGGGCTCCGGTCCCGGTGACACCGGACTGCTGACCGTCCGGGCCAACGAACTGCTCACCCGCGCCGAGCTCGTGGTGACCGACCCGGACGTGCCGTCCACGGTGCTGGCGCTGGTCGGCACCGGCGTCGAGCTGCGTCCGGCGGTGGGCGAACCGGCCGACGTGGCCAAGGACCTGGTGGCCGAGGCGAAGGCCGGCCGGTCCGTGGTCCGGCTGGTGTCCGGTGACCCGCTGACCCTGGACTCCGTGGTGCGCGAGGCGCAGGCCGTCGCGCGGACCAGCGTGGCGTTCGACGTGGTGCCCGGCGTGCCCGCCGGTACCGCGGTGCCCGCCTACGCGGGTGTCGCGCTCGGCGCCGTGCACACCGAGGTGGACGTGCGCGGCGACGTGGACTGGGTCGCGCTGGCCGCGTCACCAGGCACCCTGGTGCTGCACGCCACCGGCGGCCACCTGGCCGAGGCCGCGTCCAGCCTGACCGAGCACGGCATGGCGGCGCAGACCCCGGTCGCGGTGACCGCCGACGGCACCGGCAACCACCAGCGGACCGTCGACACCACCCTGGCGTCGCTGGCCGCGGACGCCGGTGAGCTGGCCGGCAACCTCGTGGTGACCGTCGGCGCGGCCGCCGCCGCCCGGTCGAAGCTGTCCTGGTGGGAGTCGCGCGCCCTGTACGGCTGGAAGGTTCTGGTGCCCAGGACCAAGGACCAGGCGGGCGAGATGAGCGACAAGCTCCGCTCGCACGGCGCCATCCCGGTCGAGGTGCCGACCATCTCGGTCGAGCCGCCCCGCTCGCCGGCCCAGATGGAGCGGTCGGTCAAGGGCCTGGTGGACGGCCGCTACCAGTGGGTGGTGTTCACGTCGACCAACGCCGTGCGCGCGGTGTGGGAGAAGTTCCGCGAGTTCGGCCTGGACGCCCGCGCGTTCTCCGGTGTCAAGATCGCCTGCGTCGGCGAGGGCACGGCGGCGCGGGTGCGCTCGTTCGGCATCATGCCGGAGCTGGTGCCCTCCGGTGAGCAGTCCAGCGAGGGCCTGCTGGCCGACTTCCCGCCGTACGACGACATCCTCGACCCGGTGGACCGCGTGCTGCTGCCGCGCGCCGACATCGCCACCGAGACCCTGGCCGCCGGCCTGCGCGACCGCGGCTGGGAGATCGACGACGTGACGGCCTACCGCACGGTCCGCGCCGCGCCACCGCCAGCCGACACCCGCGAGATGATCAAGTCCGGCGGGTTCGACGCGGTGTGCTTCACGTCGTCCTCCACCGTGCGGAACCTCGTCGGCATCGCGGGCAAGCCGCACACCAGGACCCT
>DATEPR010000170.1:0-2214 GCA_035273045.1 Pseudonocardiaceae bacterium
CACCGACGGCGGCCGGTGCCGGTGCCGGCAGGGTCGCGGACATCGTCATCCCGTCGTCACCAGTGCACTGGTGTGCCGGGATGCCATGCGGGACAAGGATTTCGCCACCGTGTGCGCGGCGAAGTCGGCGCCGTAGACGAACCGCATGACCGGGCCGAACGTGGGCGCGACCGCGGGTCCCATGACGTACAGGCCGGGCACGGACGAGCCGAACTCGGCGTCGACCTCGACGGTGCCGTCCAGGGTGCGCAGGCCGGCGCGGATGCCGTCGCCGAGGAACCGCAGCCGGTCCAGGTCGGGCCGGTAGCCGGTGGCCGCGATCACGTGGTCCGCGGCCAGTTCCTGCTGGTCGCCGGTGCTGGTGGACAGGCCGATGCGGACCTCGCCGTCGAACTCCTTGACCCAGGTCAGCCGGCGCCGGGTGAGCAGCGGGATCTTCCCCTCCACCCGCTCGCGCAGCCAGCTCGCGCCGGCCGGGCCGAGTGCCGTCCTGGCCCGGTGGACCCGGGTGGACTCGGGCAGCCTGCGGAACGCGGCGGGGTGGTTGGAGTAGAACCAGGTTCCCCAGCCGGACCCCAGGCCGGCCTCGGGTTCGCGCAGCCTGCGCAGCAGCGGGCGGTCCGGCGGGAGTGGCTTGCCGTTCCACGCCACCCGGTCGGCGCGGGCCACGAGTGTCACGTCGGCGCCGCCCTCGTGCAGCAGCGCCGCCGACTCCAGCGCGGACTGGCCGGCGCCGAGCACCACGACCCTGCGGCCGGCGAACGCGCTCAGGTCGGTGTGCGCGGACACGTGGGTGCACACCGCGTCGGACAGGCCGGCCAGCTCGTCCGGCACCCGGGTGAAGTGCTCGACACCCGCGGCCACCACGACCGCGCGGGCCGTCGCCGTGCCGCCGTCGGACAGGCTGAGCCGGAAGTGGCCGCCGTGCCGCGCGACGTCGGTGACCAGCACCTGCTCCAGTTCCCTGGCGTGCGCCTCGCGGAACCAGTCGCCGTAGGCCACGAACGTCTCCAGCGACACCGGCAGCCCGTAGTCGGCGTACGGCCGGGCGGTCTCGGCGCAGAACGCGGCCAGCGTGTGGCTGCCGCGCGGGTCGGACAGGTTCGACGCGAACCCTTGCGACTTCAGGTACATGCCGGCCGGCATGGCGGAGCGCCACAGGTGCATGGGCTTGCCGAACTGCCGGAACGCGATGCCGTTGGCCCGCAGGTGAGCGGCGAGCGACAGCCCGTACGGCCCCGCGCCCACTATGGCGACGTCGACGATGTCGTTCATGTCCGCTCCTTCTGCTTCCGCACGGTGAACGATGTTGTGGTGGGGTCCGCCGGCTTCCGGCCGGCGAACGGGCGGCTGGCCACGCGCCACGCGGTGCGCAGGCACATCAGCGCGAACGGGAACGGGTCGTCCCCGGCGAACCAGGCGGTCTCCGGCCGGCCGCGCAGCGAGTCCAGCCACGACGTGAGGCCGAGTTCGCCGCCGCGCCAGTAGCGGAAGGCGGCGACCGGGTCGTAGTTCTCCACGACGAAGCCGCGGCCGGCCACCTGCTCACCGGTGGGGACGTCCTGGCCGGTGAGGTCGAGGTACTGGGCGAGCACCACGTCGATGCCCTCGGTGTCGCGGAACAGCCGGAACTGGGCACCCAGCCGGGGATTGAGGTCCAGCACGTGGTAGCGGCCGTCGCGGTGGTCCAGCCGCACGTCGATGTCGACGATGCCGCGGTAGTCGACGGCGGCGAGCAGTTCGGTGAGCTGGGCGCTCAGCCTGGCGTTGGGCATCGAGCGGCCCATGCTGGTCAGGCCGGCGTGCGCCGGGTAGGACCGCTCCTTGACGCCGGTGAACACCGGCCGGCACCGCCCGTCGCGACCGACGTAGGCGTGGCAGAACCAGTCGCTGTCGTTGCCGTCCGGGATGAACTCCTGCAACAGCAGGCCGGCGCCGGACGCGGCACAGGTCAGGTAGAGGTCGGCGAGCTGGGCGGCGTCGGCGACGATCGTGGTGCTGCGCACCCGGCCCGGCACCCACGGCGTGGCCAGCTTGGCGACCACCGGGTAGCCGGCGCGGGCGGCGAAGTCACTCGCCTCGTCCAGCGTGCCCGGCAGCACCGTCTCCGGGCTGGGCACGCCGAGCCGCCGGCACAGTCGGTGCATGGCGAGCTTGCCGGCCATCGTCCTGGGCAGGTCGGCGGGCGGTTCGGGGAACAGGAAGTCGCCGCGC
>DATEPR010000171.1:0-5155 GCA_035273045.1 Pseudonocardiaceae bacterium
GGTCGCATCATGGTCGACTAGGGGATCACTCATCGTATTCACTCCCTAGGGGCTCCGCCCCCATTCAATCGGAGAACTGGGCGTCCGATATTCAACAGCACACGATTCACCAGCGCCGATCGCGCTGCGTATCCGGGCTTCGGCCAGATGGGTGTTGACCATGACAGCGCTGTCGATCGGTCGGAGCAGTCGGGGTACCGCCGTTCGCTGGTACGGTTCCGGACACTTGAGCCAACAAGGGGATCGGCCACTAATCCGACCGCCGGGGGTCTGCGTGCGCAACGGTGAGGAAACGCATGCGTGACGATGTCCAGGAGACGTCCGCGATTCTCGACCACCCGCCGGAGCAGGTCTGGCGGGTGCTCGGCACACCGGAGTTGTACTCCAGGTTCGTGCCCGAAATCAGCTGGTGCGAGGTAATAGAAAAGAACGAGGTCGGGCGTGGGCCCAGGTGCCTGGTGCGGGTGTGCCCGGACCGGGGCACCGTGATCACCGACCACATCGACGCCCTCGTCTACCGTCCCGGTGAGCACATCGTCTGGTGTGTCGTCGGCGGCGACAGCCGGTGGGTGTCCATCGAGCTGCGCCCGATGCGCGGCCAGCGCACCGAACTCGTCGTCCAGCTCATGCTGCCCGGCCTCGACGCGGCACACGTCAACAAGCGGGTGCACGAGGTGGCCGACTCCGTGTCCCGCTACCTGTCCGGGCGGCCGGCGCGGCTGGCCGACGTGGCCCAGCACCTCGACCAGCCGTCCACGCCGATCAGCGTCGCCGCCACCCTGATCAAGGCGGGCGTGGTGACCGCGAGCCGGCCGGACCGGGTGGCCAGGCAGATCTCCAGCCTCGCCCGCTGGGGTGCCACCGTGCCGGGCGGCTACCAGGCCGCCGCCGCCCTGGGCGAGGACGTGCCCGCCCTGCAGGACGAGCGCGGCATCCGCAGCTACGGCACCGCCGTGGCCAGGGGCAAGCGCCTGGCCAGCGGCCTGGCCGCGAACGGCGTCACCGCGGGCCAGCCGGTCGCGCTGATGTGCCGCAACCACGCCGCCATGGCCGAGTCGATCATCGCATGTGGACTGATCGGCGCCGACGCCGTCCTGCTCAACACCGGCCTGTCGCCGACGTCGGTCGGCGAGGTGATCGGCCAGCACCGGCCCGTCGCCGTGCTCGCCGACGACGAGTTCGCCCCCGCGATCCGCGACGTGCCGGGCGACTTCCTGCGGATCAGCACGTGGGCGGACAGCGAGATCGGCTACCCGACGGTGGACGACCTGATCGACGCCGCCCCGGACACCCGGATGCGGCCGGCCGAGCGGCCCGGCCGGATCGTCGTGCTCACCTCGGGCACCACCGGCATGCCCAAGGGTGCCCGCAGGCGCACCCCCAGGGGCCTGGGCACGGCGGCCGCGCTGCTGTCCCGGATCCCGCTGCACGCCGGTGAGCGGATGTTCGTCGCCGCGCCCATGTTCCACACGTGGGGCCTGGCCGCGATGCAGATCAGCATGCCGCTGCGCGGCACCGTCGTGCTGCAACGCCGGTTCGACGCGGAGCGCACGCTGCGGGCCATCGCCGAACACCAGTGCACGGCCCTGTTCGCGGTGCCGATCATGCTCCAGCGGATCCTCGACCTGCCCGAGCGCATCCGCAACCGCTACGACCTGTCCAGCCTGCGGATCGTCGCCAGCAGCGGGTCCGCGCTGCACGGCGCGTTCGTCACCGAGTTCATGGACACCTTCGGCGACATCCTCTACAACCTGTACGGCTCGACCGAGGTGTCCTGGGCCAGCATCGCCGACCCGATCGACCTGCGCGCCGCGCCGACCACGGCCGGCCGCTGCCCGCCGGGCACCAGGGTCGGCGTGTTCGACGACCGGCTGCGCCCGGTGCCGCCCGGCACCGAGGGACAGTTGTTCGTGGACAACGAGATGCTGTTCGAGGGCTACACCGAGGGCGGCAGCCTGCCGATGGCCCACCACATGATGTCCACCGGCGACCGGGGCTACATCGACGCCGACGGCCGGCTGTTCATCACCGGCCGGGCCGACGAGATGATCGTGTCCGGCGGCGAGAACGTGTTCCCCCGGCCGGTCGAGGAAGTCCTGATCGCGCTGCCCGAGGTGCAGGACGTCGCCGTCGTCGGCGTGCCGGACCACCAGTGGGGCCAGCGGCTGGCCGCGTACGTCGTGCTGCGGCCCGGCGCCCGGTTGGACGGCGAGACGGTGCGCGACGTCGTGCACCAGAAACTGGCCAGGTTCGCGGTGCCCAGGGACGTCTACTTCGTGCCCGAACTGCCGCGCAACGCCACCGGCAAGGTCCTCAAGCGACTGCTCAACGACGACACCTGGCCGATGGCCAGCCGGGCCTGACCGATCGGCCGCAGGTCGTGGCGGCCGGCACCGCCACGACCCGGCCGGCGGATCAGTCGATGCGCCGCACCGCCAGTTGCCCGTCGGCGTGCCGGCTGCGCAGCAGCTTCTTGTCGAACTTGCCGACGCTGGTCTTCGGCACCTCGTCGATGAACGTCCAGTTCTCCGGCAGTTGCCAGTGGGCGACCTTGCCGTCCAGGAAGCCACGCAGCTCCTCCGCGGTGGCCGTGGCGCCCTCGCGCAGCACGACCGCGACCAGCGGGCGCTCGTCCCACTTCGGGTCCGGCACGCCGACCACCGCGGCCTCGGCGACCGCGGGATGCGCCATCACCAGGTTCTCCAGTTCCACCGACGAGATCCACTCGCCGCCGGACTTGATGACGTCCTTGGACCGGTCGGTCAGCCGCAGGAACCCGTCCTTGCTCAGCGATCCGACGTCACCGGTGCGCAGCCAGCCGTCGTGGAACTTCTCCGGATCGTCGACCTTGTGGTAGTGGCCGGTCACCCAGGGGCCGCGCACCTCGACCTCGCCGACGCTCTGGCCGTCCCACGGCACCAGTTCGCCGTCCGGGCCGACCAGCCGGCTCTCCACGTTCGCCACCAGCCGGCCCTGCGTGTAGCGGTACTCCCAGTGGTCGTCCCCGGTCGCGGCGGCCGGCGGGTTGGCCACGCTGGCCAGCGGCGACGTCTCTGTCATGCCCCAGGCGTGGGTGATGTGCACGCCGTAGCGGTCGTTGAACGCCCGCATCAGCGACGGCGGGCACGCCGACCCGCCCACCACGACGTTGCGCAGGCTGGACAGGTCCTGCGGGTGAGCGTCGAGATGGGACAGCAGCGCCTGCCAGATCGTCGGCACCGCACCGGCCATCGTCGGCCGCTCGGCGGCGATCATGTCCGCGATCGGCGCCGGCTGCAGGTAGCGGTCCGGCATGATCAGCGACGCGCCGACCATCATCGCGCCGTACGGCAGGCCCCACGCCATGGCGTGGAACATCGGCACGATCACCAGCATCCGGTCGGACTGCGCCAGTCCCATGCCGTCGGTCATGCAGACCTGCATCGAGTGCAACCAGACGGAACGGTGCGAGTACACGACACCCTTCGGGTTGCCCGTGGTGCCGGACGTGTAGCACATCGCGGCCGCGGAGCGCTCGTCCACCTCCACCCAGTCGAACGTGTCCGGCTGCGCGGCCAGCAGTTCCTCGTAGCCGTGCACGGTCACCCCGGCAGGAGCGTCCACCGCCGCCGGGTCGCCGCCGACGACGATCACCTGCCGCACCGTCTTCAACTCGGGCAGCAGCGGGTTGAACAGCGGCACCAGGCTGGCGTCCACCAGCACCACGCCGTCCTCCGCGTGGTTGGCCACGTAGGCGAGCTGGTCCGGGAACAGCCGGATGTTCAGCGGGTGCAGCACGGCGCCCATCGCCGGCACCGCCAGGTAGGTGGCCATGTGCTCGGCGTTGTTCCACATGAACGTGCCGACGCGGTCGTCACCGGTGACGCCGACCGACCGCAGCGCGCCGGCCAGTTTCGCCGTCTGGACGCCGAGTTCCGCGTAACTGGACCGTCGTGCCGACTCACCCTGCCACGTCGCGACCGAACTCTCGCCGTGCACTCCGGTGCCGTACCGGACCAGCCGGGCGAGAGACAGCGGACCGTCCTGCATCGTGCTCAACATGGCATCGGGCTCCCTTGCGCGTCGCCAGCGGGGTTACCGGTCAGTTTGGCCCGTGAGCGGTCAAATCGCGAGTCCCGTTACCGATCAACC
Organism: Pseudonocardiaceae bacterium; assembly: GCA_035273045.1. Lineage (GTDB taxonomy): Bacteria > Actinomycetota > Actinomycetes > Mycobacteriales > Pseudonocardiaceae > DATEPR01. Next base: position 4,132 of record DATEPR010000171.1, read on the forward strand.
GAGCAGGTTGTTGCGCATCTCGCTGAGCTTGGCCAGCAGCAACTGGCGGCTGGCCGGCGCGGACACGATCCACCGCTCGCCCGGCCGGCCGCCGGACAGCTGCGTCATCCACCTGCCGTGCTGGGTGTCCACGTAGATCACCGGGTTCTCGCAGCGCCGCCGCTCACCGCTGCGCACCCTGGCCGCCACGTACAGCTCGCCACCGCCGGTCCGCGGCGCGTCGAACGCGGTCATCAGGTCCCGCGCGTCCTCGGCCATCGACGCCCTGGGGAAGATGTCGAACGCCTCCGCCGGTAGCGGCTTGGCCGCACCGGGGGCCGCGTGCATCCGGTCCGCCAGCAGTTGCCGGACCTCGTTCTCCGGCAGGTTCACCGACCGGCCGCGAGCCGCCGCCAACTGCGGCAGGTGCCCGACCAGCGTCTCCGCCATGCCCTCGGCGCTGGTCGGTCCCAGGTGCACCGTGTCGCCGTCGCGCACCACCAGCACCGCGTCCTGGCCCACCGCCGCCACCAGCACGGCGATGTTGACCTCCTGCTCGCCGTCCGAGTACGCGATCCAGCCGTAGTACTCCATCGACGGCCTGGCCAGCACCTCCAGCGTGCCGCGCAGGTCAGGGTGCAGGTCCCGGCCGGCCAGCAGGCCGCGCTGGGCGAGTTCACCGGTCGCGGCGGTCAGCGCGGCCCGGTCGGCGTCCTCGTCCCGCCACACCGGGACGTTGACGAGCACGTTGTGCATCTCGCCCAGGTTCTCCCGCTGCCACACCGTGGCCAGGGCGTCCAGGGACAGCGTCACCTGCTGATAGAGCACGGGCGTACCCACCCCATTCAGGACGCTGGCCGCGGGCGCATGCCACGCGGCCAGGTCTCGTGCTTGCCGATCTTCGATGACTACTCGCCGATCACCGGGGGAACGGTCAACTGGTCGGAACCGAACAGCGCGTCCGGGTCGGCCTCCTGGAGGTACTCGGCCGTCTTGTGCTCCTCGTCCTCCTCGCCGCGCATCCCGCGACCGGCGCCCATCGGGC
>DATEPR010000172.1:0-5196 GCA_035273045.1 Pseudonocardiaceae bacterium
CGCTCACGATGGAACCCACTTCCACCGAGGTCGGCGCGAGCCGAGCGAGCACCGCCGGAACCGGGGTGTCGGCGATCTGCCCACTGGTGTTGTGCCACGTCAGCGCGAAATGCCTGACGCGGAACTGGTACAGGATGGAGATCGCGCCACTGGTCGGTCCGCTGTACGCAGCCGGGCAGTCCGCGGTGCTGTGGCACGGGAACTGTTGCTCCGCCAGCGTGTTCTCGGGCGCGTCGATCTCGGTCTCGCCGGTGCCCGGTCCGCTGTGCGGATGCCTCACCGCCGTGATGTCCACCCCGGGTATCAAGTGGTCGAGCTCGGTGACCGACCCGAACGGCGATTCGGCTGTCTGCCCGTTCGCCGTCAGCTGGGGACCGGTCTGAAAGGCGGCGCGGCACGTGAACGGGACGTCCGTGACGACGGCCTCGATGTTGTCGCAGCCCTCCGACGAGTCGATGACCGTGATTCCCGGATTCCCCCTGATCACGGCGGGCAGGTCGCCGACGTGATCGAAGTGGTTGTGTCCGACGAAGACCATTTCGGGTCGTAGTGCGGCGAGTTCCTGCGGTGTCGTGCCCACGTAGGCGTCGGATGGCCCCTTCCCGGCAGGCCCATGAGCCACCCACGAGTCCAGCAGCACCACGTGACCCCGGAGGGCGGCGGCGAACCCGGCCTGCCCGGTCCAGGACAGGATGACCTGGTCACGCGTGACCGCACCGGTGCGCGGATCCACGTTGTCGAGCCCGAAATAGTGCTGGCGGGCACGGATCGTTGCCGGGCTCAGCCGGTGTTCCGCGGTGAGTCGGACCCCTGCCCGGCCGGTGGCCGCGCCGCTGGTGCCCGAGGTGAAACCCCAGGTGGTGAATGCGGCTGCCGCAAGGACGACGGCTGCGGCCATGGCCGTCAGGCGAGGTCCACGACGTCCAGTACCGTGAATGCGCAAGTGGAATCTCATCCGCTGCCTCCCGACCGAACTCGAAACTTTCCCGTCACGGAAATCTGGTCCGCGTCGGACTGTAAGATGCGTGTGAAATTGAGTCAAGAGGCCATTCGGGGCTAACGCCTTGGGGAATCACAGAAGGCTAGTTCGATTAAAACAATTCATTCTTGAGTGATTGACAACTCTGCACACCGCTCGCCGTCGGACGCGTGCTGATCGACCTGCTTGGCCCGCCGTACCAGGCCTGTCGCACGCACACCAAGCGCCTGGTGCCCGGACTCTGGTGAGGACCACGTCACCACCGTATGTGGTCGCGGGCTGCCGGCATCTAGAGTCGCTGGATGGAGATCTGGGTCAACCCGCGGTGTTCCAAGTGCCAGTCTGCGGTGTCGATGCTCGACGAGGCCGGCGCCCACTACACGGTGCGCCGGTACCTGGAGGATCCGCCGACCAGGGACGAACTGGCCGACGTGCTGGGCAGGCTCGGGCTCGAACCCTGGGACATCACCCGCACCGGCGAGTCCGTCGCCACCGAACTCGGCCTGACGTCCTGGCCCCGGACACCGGCCGAGCGCGACCGCTGGATCGACGCGCTGGTCGCCCACCCGATCCTGATCCAACGGCCCATCATCACCGCCGACGACGGGACCACGGTCGTCGGCCGCACCCCTGAGTCGGTGCGTTCCGTGCTGTCGGCCGACTGACCGGCGCGGCGAACACCAACCCGGACCTACGGAACGTGATCTACACCGGGTGCGTGCGCAGGTATTCGGCCGCGACCGACTTCGGCACGACCATCCGCCACGCATCCAGCACCAGTTCACGCAGTTCGTCGTAGTCGACCGCGGCCAGCCGAACACACACCCAGTGGTAGCGCAGATCCGACGGCGGCGGCAGGAAGAACTTCTCGGGCTCGCCTGCGATGAGCGCGTCCCGTTCCTCCTTCGGGTAAGCGAAGCCCATCGTCTCCTCGTCTCGGGAGAACGCGATGAACACGATTCTGCCGACCCGGAATTTCACCCGGTCCCGAACCAGCGCCTCATAAGCGCGCGGCAGGGACAACGCGAGCGTACGGACGTCCTCCACGGTGACCGCCATGCCCCATCCTGACGTGACCCACCGACAGTCCCGGCTCGGCCGGGTCCGGCCTGTCCCGTCCGGGTCGTCCGCTTGCCTGGTTGCGTAGACAACGCTGCGTGCACGGACGGGAACGCTATGGTGAATGACTGCGTACAGTGCGGTCGAGGGCACCGGAGGTGGCGCAGCGTGGTCGACGAGCGGCTGCCGGGGTGGGACTGCGACGCGGCTCCCGGCGGCGTGCGGATCCGGCGGATCTCCGTCCCGGCCGACAGCCCAGCGACCGCTGAGGCCGTCGCCACCCGGTTCCTGACCGGCTGCGGCCTCGCGCCACAGGACTTCCGCCACGAGCCGGAACCGCCCGAACTCGTCGAGCCGCGGCTGCTGCACTGGCGCAAGATCACCGATCCGGCGGCGAGCGTGTCCCCGCCCCCGGCCGGCGTGGATGTTCGGGCCCTGGTGCCGTCCGGGCCGGAGTTCGACGAGTTGTGCGGGCGGTTGGCCGGGGCGGGCGTGCCGTTTCGGCGGATCCGGTACTGGCTGGAGGCCGAGACCGTCAGCACCATAGGCGAGCACGGCGAACTGGCGTCGCTGCGCGCCGTGCCGGAGGTGTCGGCCCTGGTCGACCCGGCCCGCCCACGCAGCACCTGCACCGACAGGTGGTCGGCCGCGGCGGCGCGGGACGCGTTCGACATGGTGTGGGAGACGCACGCCCACCCGCACGAGGCCGACTGGGATCGGGTCGACGCCGCCGAATGGGTGCCGGCCTCGTGGCTGCCGTACCTGCCGTATCCCACGCTGAACCCCGCCCAGGCGCAGGCGGCGCCCGCTGTGCTCAACGGCCGCAGGCACCTCGTGGTGACCGCTCCGACCGGAGCGGGGAAGACCGTGATCGGCATGCTCGCCGCGCTCACCGCCATCCTGGGCGACGGCCGCAAGGCCGCGTGGCTGGTACCGCAGCGCTCGCTCACCGGCGAACTGGACCGGGAGCTGAACGCGTGGCGAGCGCTGGGGCTGCGGGTGGAACGACTGTCGGGCGAGTACGCCGTGGACGTGCCCCGGTTGCGGGCGGCCGATCTCTGGGTCGCCACCACGGAGAAGTTCGAGTCGGTCTGCCGCGCCAGCAGCCTGCGTTCGGCACTGGCCGAGGTGGGTTGCCTGGTGGTCGACGAGATCCACCTGCTCGGCGACAACGAGCGCGGCCCGCTGCTGGAAGCCCTGCTGGCCCGGGTTCGCGGCGCGGACTCGCCGGTGCGCATCGTCGGCCTGTCCGCGACGGCGGCCAACGCCGAGCAGGTGGCCGAGTGGCTGGATGCCGAGCCGGTCCGCGTGCGCTGGCGGCCGACCCGGCTGACCTGGCAACTGCCCGTGGTGCCGGCCAGTGGTGACCGCAAGGTCGACGGAACCCACCGGACGCGCCTGGTGACAGCGATCACCAAGAGCGTCACCGACGACGGCGGCAGCGTGCTGGTGTTCTGCGGCACCAAGCGGTACGTCCGCGCGACCGCGCTGGCCATCGCCGCCGACCGCGGTGCGCCGACCGAGGGTGTGAGCACCGAGGACCTGCCACGGTTGCACCAGGTCTGCGCCTTGGTGGGCGTGGGCATCCACTACAAGGACTGGGAACACCGACACGAGACCGAGCGCGACTTCCGGGAGCGGCGCCTGGACGTGCTCGTCGCGACCACCACCGTGGCCGCCGGGGTGAACCTGCCCGCACGCGCCGTCGTCGTCCGGGACACCGTGATCGGGCGCAGCGACCTGAACGTGGCCATCGTGCAGCAGATGTTCGGGCGCGCCGGCCGGATCGGGGCCGGGGAGACGGAGGGCTGGGCGTTCCTGGTCACCGACGAGACCGAGCACGCCGCGTGGCAGGCACAACTGGTGGCCGGCTACACCATCCTGTCCCGCATCCGCGGCTGCCTGGCCGACCACCTGCTGGCCGAGGCGGCCCAGGGCAGCATCCACACGACCGCCGACGCCGAGCAGTGGTGGATGCGCACGCTGGCCTACCACCAGGGCACCCACGGCCAGGTCGCCGTGCACACCGCCCTGAAACTCCTGGTGGACGGCGGCTATCTCGCGGCGGAGCCCCAGCCCGACGGCACCACGCTGCTGGCCGTGACCGACCTGGGCCGCATCACCACGCGACTGATGGTGCCGGTACTCGTCGGCGACGGACTGCGGGCCGCGTTCGCCGAGCAGGCCGTGCCGACCGATCCGGACGACGCCGAAACCGTGCTCTGCCGGCTGCTCGCCATCACGGTGCCGGAACTCGCCGACGCACCGGTCGACGAGGACCAGCGGCCGTTCGTCGCGCGCCTGCTGAGAGCCGAGGGGCGGCTGGAGCGGTTGGACACCGCGCCGCCACCACCGTCGTTGGTCGCCGCGAACGCCTGCGATCCCGGCGATCTCGCCCAGGTCGCGTTCGCGCTGGTGGCGCACCATCCGCGCGAGTTCAACCGGCGCCGCCGCACGATCGGCGGGGTGGTCACGACCATCCTGAACCCGGTGCTGGAGCAGGCACCACGCTATTTCGCGTGGCTGGCGGCGCAGGGCCGGCTGGGCACGGTCCATCCGTGGGTCGCGGTGACGGCCGACGACCTGGGCCGCCGCATCCGCTGGCGACGGCTGGCACCACCGCGCGGCGCCGGCCGGCTGCTGTGGATGTGCGAGCAGCTGGCGACCCCGCTGCACGTGGACGACCTCGTCCCGGAACTGTTCGCCGCCGCCCGTGCCCGCGACATCAGCAATCCGGACTGGCCGGTCGGACCGCCGCCCCGCCGCTGCCAACTCGACCGGAAGGGCTACCTCGCCCTGCTGCGCGACCGCGCCACCGCCGCGACGTTCACCGACGCGGCGGGCCGGATCACCGTCGCGGGCGCGGACGCCGCCGCGGTCAGCGTGTGGGCCGGCGCCACCCACCGGATCACCACGCCCTCGGCGGTGGACCCCGTCGGCTACGCCGGCACCGATCCGAACCAGCGAGGCGCCACCGTGTTCACCCGCCGCGGCGACCACCGTTCCCACGGCTGGCTCAACGCCTACGACACCATCGGCCAGCACGCCTGACGACCCGGCGATCGGGTGACGGTCGGCACGGATCGCTTGCGTGGGTTGATCGGCATGTCCGGTACTCACCACATAGGTGATGGCGCTCACCTGAACCGGACATGACG
>DATEPR010000173.1:0-5498 GCA_035273045.1 Pseudonocardiaceae bacterium
GGCGGCCTCGGCGAGTTCGGCCCCGGCGATCACGTCGTCGCCGAGCAGGCGGCGCAGCGCACCGTCGGCGCCGGCCAGCCGGGCGGCCAGGAACGCCGTCGGTTCCGCCAGTTCCCACGCCGCCGGGATGGACTTGCCGACCCGGATCGGGTGGAAGTTGTAGAAGACGGCGGTGACGATCTCCCGCGGCACGGCGCCCAGCGGCGCGGCGCGCGTCGCGAAGTAGGACATCCAGCCGCCCTGGCAGCCCAGCGCCTCGGCGGCCGCCCGGGCCTCCGGGGTGAAGTAGGTGACCGCGTGGTACGTCTCGAAACGAACCCACATCCGCCGGGCCGTCGCCGCCAGGTCCGCCACTGTCGTCGCCATGATCGATATCCTAGAACACCGCTCTAGAATCGGGCCGGTTCGGTGTAGCTGCCCCAGACGTCGCGCAGCGCCCCGCAGATCTCGCCGAGCGTCGCCTCGGCGCGGACCGCGGCCAGCATCGGCTCGATCAGGTTGCCCTCGCCCTTGGCCGCCTCGACCATCGCGGCCAGGGTGGCGTCCACGGCCGCCTGGTCGCGGGCGGCCCGCCGGCCGGCGAGCAGCGCGTTCTGCTCCCGCTCCACCTCGTGGCTGACCCGCATGATCTCCAGGTCGTCCTCGGCGTCGTCGACCAGCGTGTTGACGCCGACCATCAGCTTCTCCTCCTTCTCCAGCGCCCGCTGGTAGGCGAACGCGGAGTCGGCGATCGCGCCGGTGAACCAGCCGTCCTCGATGCCGCGCAGGATGCCGGAGGTCATCTCGCCGATCGGGTACCGGCCGTCCGGGACGGCCTGCTTCGCCATGTCCTTGATCCGGTCGAAGATCCGCTCGGCCTCGGCCTCGATCTTGTCGGTCAGCGCCTCGACGTACCAGGAGCCGCCCAGCGGGTCGGCCACGTTGGTCACGCCGGTCTCGGCCATGATCACCTGCTGGGTGCGCAGCGCGATCTTCGCGGCCTTCTCGCTGGGCAGCGCGAGCACCTCGTCCAGGGCGTTGGTGTGCAACGAGTTGGTGCCGCCGAGCACGGCGGCCAGCGCCTCGATCGCGGTACGCACCACGTTGTTGTCCGGCTGCTGCGCGGTGAGCGAGACACCGGCGGTCTGGGTGTGGAAGCGCAGCCACTGGGCCTTGTCCGTGGTGGCGCCGTAGACGTCGCGCAGCCAGCGCGCCCAGATCCGGCGGGCGGCGCGGAACTTGGCGATCTCCTCGAAGAAGTCGATGTGCGCGTCGAAGAAGAAGCTCAGGCCGGGCGCGAACCGGTCCACGTCCATGCCGCGCGACCTGCCCAGTTCGACGTACGCGAAGCCGTCCGCGAGGGTGAACGCCAACTCCTCCGCCGCCGTCGCACCCGCCTCGCGGATGTGGTAGCCGGACACGGACAGCGGCTTGTACGCGGGGATGTGCTCGCCGCAGTACTCCATCAGGTCGCCGATCAGCCGCAGGTGCGGCTCCGGCGCGAACAGCCACTCCTTCTGCGCGATGTACTCCTTGAAGATGTCGGTCTGCAGCGTGCCGTCGAGCCGGCCGATGTCGGCGCCCTGCCGCTCGGCCGCCACCAGGTACATGCAGAACACCGGCACGGCCGGTCCGGAGATCGTCATCGACGTGGTGACGTCGGCCAGCGGGATGCCGTCGAACAGCACGTCCATGTCGGCGGCCGAGTCGATGGCCACGCCGCAGTGGCCGACCTCGCCGAGGCTGCGCGGGTCGTCCGAGTCGCGGCCCATCAGCGTGGGCATGTCGAACGCGACGGACAGCCCGCCACCGCCGCCGGCCAGCAGCATCTTGTAGCGCTCGTTGGTCTGGCGGGCGTTGCCGAACCCGGCGAACTGCCGGATGGTCCACTGCTTGCCCCGGTAGCCGCTGGCGTACAGGCCGCGGGTGAACGGGAACTCCCCCGGCCAGCCGATCCGGTCGAAACCGGCGACGGTGTCGCCCTCGGCCGGCCCGTAGACCGGCTCGACCTCGACTCCGGACAGCGTGGTGAAGTCCGCGTCGCGCACCTTCGCCGCCGCGAACCGCTCGGCCCAGCGTCGCCGGCCCGCCTCGATGTCACCGTTGCCCATGTCGGCCTCCCACCCGGTCACTCCTCTGATGACCGATAGTAGGATGTCCAACTAAATTTCGCCGCTGTGTGCCTGCACACGCGCACCGCGCAAGATGGCCGGCGGCACGCGCCCGGTCAGCCGGGACCGCAGGTTCCCGCAGCCGCATACTCGCTGGTAATTTCGGGTGCCATGGCCCCCGAGTCGCTGCCGTTCGACCCCATCGCCCGCGCGGCGACGCTCTGGGGGGAGCACGTGGGCACGCCCACGGTGATGGCGGCTGTGACCAGCATCATGCGGGTCCAGCAGATCCTGCAGTCGGCGGTGGACGCGGCGCTGCGGCCGCACGGGCTGACGTTCGCCCGCTACGAGGCGCTGGTCCTGCTGTACTTCTCCCGGCGCGGCAGCCTGCCCATGCGGGTGATGGGCCAGCGGCTGCAACTGCACCCGACGAGCGTGACCAACATCGTCGACCGGCTGGAGGCCGACGGCCTGGTCAAGCGCATCCCGCACCCCACCGACCGGCGCACCACCCTGGTGGAGATCACCGAGAGCGGCCGGGAACGCAGGCTGGCCGCCACCGAGGCGGTCACCGAGGTCGACTTCGGCCTGCGCGGCCTGACCGACCGGCAGACCGAGACGCTGACCGAGCTGCTGGCCAAGGTGCGCCGGGCCTCCGGCGACTTCGCCTGACCGAACGGGCGTGGGGCGGACCGGCCACCGGTCCGCCGCACGCCGTACGGACGGGTGTCAGCCGACGTGCCTGCGGCCGCCCTTCTCCTGCACCGGCAGGGTCTGGTCGGCCCCGGGCAGGGTCGGCGCGGGCAGCTGTGCCGACGTGAACGCCGCGTAGGTGAGCTGGCCGGAGGTGTCCGGCAGCACCGGCGGCCCGGCGGCCCGGTCGTTGAACCGGAACACCGAGGTCAGGTCGCCGAACGTGGCCCGGCGCCACTGGCTGATGTTGGGCTCCCGGACGCCGGTCATGACCTCCAGGAAGCGCAGAACCGAGGTGTGGTCGAACGCCTCGCTGCTCACCCAGCCGCCCGCGGTCCACGGCGACACGACGATCGCCGGCACCCGGAAGCCGGCGCCGACCGGCAGGCCGTTGCCCGGGGTGCCGCCGGGTGAGGTCTTGGTCACGAACTCACCGGGCGTCCCGGCCGGCGGGATCGGCGGCACCACGTGGTCGAACAGGCCGTCGTTCTCGTCGTAGTCCAGGATGAACACGGCCTTGGCCCAGACTTCCGGGTTGGCCGCGATGGCGTCGATCTTGCTGGCCACGTACGCGGCACCGTCGGCCGGCGTGAAGTCCGGGTGCTCGGACTGGAAGCTCGGCGCCAGGATCCACGACACGGTGGGCAGCTGGTCGTTGCGGGCGTCGAACTCGAACTGGCCCTCCGGGAGCACGGCCAGGCCCTTGTCGAACAGCGGGTCACCGGGCTTGGCGGCCTGGAAGTTCGCGAAGTTCGACAGCATGTTGGTGCCGAAGTTGTCCTGCTGCTGGTAGACCTTCCAGCTCACGCCGGCCGCCTCCAGCCGCTCCGCGTAGGTCGTCCACGTGAAGCCGCCGGCGGGCGCGTGGTTGTCCAGGATCGGACCCCTGTTCCGGCCGTCCGGGTCGACGGTGCCGGTCATCCACATCATGCGGTTGGGCCACGTCGGGCCGAGCACCGAGCAGAAGTAGTTGTCGCACAGGGTGAACGCCTCTGCCAGGGCGAACTGGAAGGGGATGTCCGAGCGCTCGTGGTAGCCCATCACGAACGGGCCGTTCTTGCCGTCCGCCTTGCGGTGCGCGGGCAGCCAGTTGTCCATCTTGCCGCCGTTGAGTGCGTCGTGCTGGACCTGCCAGGCGTGCGAGGTGGACGGGATGTGCTGGGCGCTGGTGGTGTTGGTGTCCAGGTGGAACGGCAGCGTGAAGCCGTCCGGGTTGACCGGGTCCGGCTGGAACAGCACGGACCGGCCGTTGGCCAGCTTCTGCCGCTTCGCGTCGTCGAACCCGCGGACACCGTTCAGGGTGCCGTAGTAGTGGTCGAAGGAGCGGTTCTCCTGCATGAGCAGGACGATGTGCTTGATGTCATGGAGTGAGCCGCGCGAAGGCGGGGTCGCCGCGAGGGCCTGCTGGACGTTGGGCGGCATGAGCGTGGCGGCCGCCGCGGCCGCCGCGGCTCCGGCAGCTCCGCCGAGTAACCGGCGGCGGGTCAGTTCCGGCATCTGGGGGCCTTTCCGGTCAGAATGTTGGCGGTTGTCGACACTTCTCCCCGAACCCGCCCATGGCGAGACTCGAACGCGAACAGCGGAAGAACGGCCGGTGAAATGGACCCGCATGCCACTTCCCATTGCGCCAGAAGGACTTCCCATCAACAGTTGACACACCCGTCGCTCGGCGAGTCCACACGGGACGGTCGGCGGGTTGACAGTGCGACGGTCGCTGGTGTTCGATCCCGAGATCGATGACAACGTTGTCCAATCCCGGTGGCACCCGCCGGGCCACCATGCACGACGTGGCCCGGCTGGCCGGTGTGAGCCTGAAGACGGTGTCCCGCGTGGTGAACGCCGAGTCCGGCGTGCGCGCGGACACCGAGCGGCGGGTGCGCACGGCCATCGACGAACTGGGGTTCCGGCGCAACCTCGGCGCCAGCCACCTGCGCCGGGGCACGTCCACCGGCACCATCGGCGTCCTGCTGGAGGACCTGGCCAACCCGTGCTACGCGACGCTGACCAGGGCGGTCGAGGAGGTGGCCCGCCGGTCGGGCCGGCACGTGCTGGCCGGATCGTCCGATGAGGACCCGGACCGGGAACGGGAACTGGCGCTGGACTTCTGTTCCCGGCGAGTGGACGGGCTGGTGGTCGTGCCGGCCGGGGGGCCGCACGACTACCTGGTGCCTGAGATCGAGGCCGGCCTGCCCGTCGTCTTCGTGGACCGGCCGGCCGACGGCGTCGCGGCCGACACCGTGCTGGTGGACAACGCGGGCGGTGCCCGCGCCGCCGTCGACCACCTGGCCGCACACGGTCACGAGCGGATCGGGTTCCTCGGTGACACGCCGTCGATCTACACCGCGGCGCAGCGGCTGCGCGGGTTCCTGGCCGGCCGGGACGGCGAGTTCGTCGCCATGGGTCCACATGACGAGACGACCGTCGAACGGTCACTGCACGAATTCCTGGACCGGCCCCGGCCGGCCACCGCGCTGGTCACCGGCAACAACCGGATCACCGTGCTGGTGCTGCGTGCCCTGGCCGCCCGGCGGAACCGGCCGGCGCTGGTCGGCTTCGACGACTTCGAACTGGCCGACCTGATGTCCCCACCGGTCACCGTGATCTCGCACGACACCCCGCTGCTCGGCCGGACGGCGGCGGAACTGCTGGCCGCCCGCATCGCGGGGGACGACACGCCACCGAGGCGGGTGACCGTGCCCGCCCGGCTGATCGCCC
>DATEPR010000174.1:0-3815 GCA_035273045.1 Pseudonocardiaceae bacterium
GGCGGTGTACGTGCAGGACGGCTGGAACCTCACCGGTGACACGTTCGTCGAGGACGAGGACGGCTACCTGCACTACCTGGCGCGCAACGACGACATGATCGTGTCCTCCGGCTACAACATCGCCGGTCCGGAGGTCGAGGAAGCGTTGCTGGCCCATCCCGGCGTGCAGGACTGCTGTGTGGTCGGCGTGCCCGACCCGGACCGGGGCGAGATCGTCAAGGCGTTCGTCGTACCGAGCGACGGCGTGGCCGGCGGCGCCGAACTGGTGGCGGAGTTGCAGGACTTCGCCAAGCAGCGGATCGCGCCGTACAAGTACCCGCGGGCCGTGGAGTTCGTGTCCGAGCTGCCGCGCAGCGCGACCGGCAAGCTGCAGCGGTTCCTGCTCCGCCAGCGTGCCTGACATCGTGTAGAATTGACGACCGTCAGAACTAAGCTATGTCGCGGGAGGCGATCATGCGCATCGCGGTGATCGGCGGCGGACCGGGAGGGTTGTACTTCGCCGCGCTGGCCAAGCAACTCGGTCCGGACGACGAGATCACCGTCTGGGAGCGCAACGCGGCCGCCGACACGTTCGGGTTCGGCGTCGTCTTCTCCGACGAGACCCTCGGCGGCATCGAGCACGCCGACGAGTGGATCTACCAGCGGATGGAACGCGAGTTCGCGCACTGGGACGACATCGACGTCCACTACCGCGGCCAGGTGCTGACCAGCGGCGGCCACCGGTTCGCCGCGATGAGCCGCAAACGGCTGTCGCAGATCCTCCAGCGGCGGTGCGCCGACCTCGGCGTGGACCTCCGGTTCTCCACCCTCGCGCCGGACGTCGACGAACTCGCCGCGACCCACGACCTGGTCGTGGCGGCCGACGGCGTCAACTCGGCCGTGCGCAACCACTACGCAGACGTGTTCCGGCCGTCGCTGGACACCCGCCACTGCCGGTACATGTGGCTGGGCACCGACAAGGTGTTCGACGCCTTCACCTTCTACGTCAAGCAGACGCCGTACGGCGTGATGCAGGTGCACGGCTACCCGTACGACGCGCACAACTCGACGTTCATCATCGAGATGAGCGACGCGGTGTGGCAGCGCGCCGGATTCGACGGCTTCGCCGCGGCGGACCTGCCGCCGGGGGAGTCCGACGAGAAGTCCGTCGAACTGGTCCGGACCCTGTTCGCCGACGAGCTGGCCGGAGCCGACCTGTTCGTCAACAACTCGAAATGGGTGCGCTTCGCCACGGTCCGCAACGAGCGGTGGCGGGCGGGCAACGTCATCCTGCTCGGCGACGCCGCGCACACCGCGCACTTCTCCATCGGCTCCGGCACCAAGCTGGCGATGGAGGACGCGCTCGCGCTCGTCGCCTGCCTGCACGAGCAGCCGACCGTGGCCGACGCGCTCACCGCGTACGACGAGGAACGGCGGCCGGTGGTGCTGTCCACCCAGCGGGCCGCGCAGGCCAGCCTGGAGTGGTTCGAGAACCTGGGCCAGTACGTCGACCAGCATCCGACGCAGTTCGCGTTCAACATCATGACCCGCAGCCGGCGGGTCACCTACGACAACCTGCGGGTGCGCGATCCCGAGTTCGTCAGCCGGGTCGACGCCTGGTTCGCCGAACACGAACGGGCACGCGGCCACGGCGCCGGTGACGTGCGCCCGCCGATGTTCCAGCCGTTCCGGCTGCGCGGGCTGGAACTGGTGAACCGGGTGGTCGTGTCGCCGATGGACATGTACCGCGCGACCGACGGCCTGCCCGGCGACTTCCACCTGGTGCACCTGGGCGGCAAGGCACTCGGCGGCGCCGGACTGGTGATGACCGAGATGGTGTGCGTGTCCGACACCGGCCGGATTACGCCCGGCTGCACCGGTCTGTACACCGACGAGCAGGCGGCGCGGTGGCGGCGGATCACCGACTTCGTGCACGCCGAGTCGGCGGCCAAGATCGGTGTCCAGTTGGGACACTCGGGCCGCAAGGGGTCGACCAGGCTGATGTGGGAGGGGATCGACCAACCGCTGCCGGAGGGCAACTGGGAGGTGGTGGCGCCGTCGCCGCTGGCCTACCGGGAGGGCGTCAACCAGGTGCCCCGCGAGCTGACGGTGACCGACTTGGCCGAGATCCGGCGGCAGTTCGTGGCCGCGACGGTCCGGGCCGAGCGGGCCGGGTTCGACCTGTTGGAACTGCACTGCGCGCACGGTTATCTGCTGTCGTCGTTCCTGTCGCCGCTGACCAACGTGCGCGCCGACGCCTACGGCGGCGACCTGGCCGGCCGGCTGCGCTTCCCGCTGGAGGTGTTCGCCGCGATGCGCGAGGTCTGGCCGGCCGACCGGCCGATGAGCGTGCGCATCTCGGCGACGGACTGGTACGACGGCGGGATCACCGCCGAGGACTCGGTGCTGATCTCCCGCGCGTTCGCCGACGCGGGCGCCGACGTGATCGACGTGTCCACCGGGCAGGTGCACCCGGACGAGCGGCCGGCGTTCGGCCGGTCCTACCAGACGCCGTTCGCCGACCGGATCCGCAACGAACTGGGCATCGCGACGATGGCGGTGGGCGCGATCTCGTCGTACGACGACGTGAACTCGATCCTGCTGGCCGGTCGCGCCGACCTGTGCCTGCTCGGCCGCGCCCACCTCTACGATCCGAACTGGACACTCCACGCGGCGGCGGAGCAGGACTACCAGGGTCCTGGAGCGACCTGGCCGGACCCGTGGCGTGCCGGCTCCCGCCGGCCCCAGGCCGGGCGCACTGACGGCCCCAAGCCGCGGCTGGAGTTGTTGCGCGCCAGTGGCGAGGTGGACATCCATCGCCGCTGGCGGCCGCAGGACTGAGTCAGCGGCGGGCGATGGTGGCGCGGACGTGGTCGCGGGCGGCGCCGTCCAGTTGGGCCTGGAGGGTGAAGAACAGGTCGGCCGCGCGGCTGCCGACCCAGTCGGTGGGCAGCAGTTCGGCCGGCAGGCCAGGGTCGAGATAGGGGAGTTGCCGCCAGTCGGTCAGGACCCGCACGTAGTCGGCGAACGCCTCGGCGGGGCGGGTCGAGCCGCGCCGCCGCCACCGGCGCAGCATCGGCGAGTGCGCCCGCAGGAACGCCTCGTACAGCGCGGCGAGCTGGTCGAGGTCCCACCACTGGCGCACCTTCTCGCGCAGGTCGCCGAACGCGAGATGGTCCGCGCGGAACAGGGTCGCGTTGCCGGTCAGGTCGAGGCGCCGCAGCATGTCCGCCGTCGGCTCGTACAGGTGGGCCGGCGCGATCCACACGCCGGATGCCGCCGTGCCGAACCCGAGCCGGGTGAGCTGGGACCGCAGCACGTGCCGCTTGTTGCGTTCCGACTCGGGCACCGAGAACACCGCCAGCAGCCAGCCGTCCGACAGCGGCGGCCGGGACCGGCGGAAGATGCGCACGTCGCCCTCGCGCAGGATGGCCTGCGCCTGGACGGACAACTGGTAGCCGGCGGCGTCCCTGCGCACCGCCTCCAGGATGCCGCGCCGCTTCAGCCGGGAGATCGACGACCGCACCGCCTGCTCGTCCACGCCGAGACCGGCCAGCAGGCTGACCAGCGTCGCCACCGACAGCCAGCCACCCTGGTCCCGCGAGTACAACCCGTACACCGTGACGATGAGCTGGCGCGGCTGCTGGGCGACCCGGCCGCTGGGGGAGCCGGGCTGGGTGGCCAGCTCGTCGGTGACCCCGGTCATTGACCCACGCTATCAGCGGGTTCGAGAGCCGCCCGGACCTCGTCCGGCCACGGTGTGGCACCGGGGTCGTCGGGCCGCGCGTGCACGACGACCACCGACCCGGTGGCCACGGTCCCGGCCGGGCCGGTCA
>DATEPR010000175.1:0-4155 GCA_035273045.1 Pseudonocardiaceae bacterium
CTGCGGGCGCGGTACGGCAGCATCGACGCCCTCAACGACGCTTGGGGCACCATGTTCTGGTCCCAGCGGTACACCGACTTCGAGCAGATCGTGCCGCCACGGCTGACTCCGGCCAACGTCAACCCCGGTTCGCTGCTGGACTTCCGGCGGTTCAGTTCGGACGCGATGCTCGAGTTGCTGCGCATGGAGAAGCGGATCATCCGGGACGCCGGCGCCGGCCAGCCGATCACCACGAACTTCATGGGCGCGTTCCCCGCCGTGGACTACTGGCGCTGGGCGGACGAGCTGGACGTGATCTCCGACGACAACTATCCCGACCCGCGCGATCCGGAGTCGTTCCGGTCCACCGCGTTCAGCCGCGATCTCATGCGCTCGCTCAAGCCCGGCACCCCGTGGATCCTCATGGAACAGGCCGCGAACGAGGTCAACTGGCGGTCCAACAACGCCCCGAAGGCGCCGGGCCAGATGGCCGCGCTCAGCATGCAGGCGGTCGCCCGCGGCGCCGACGGGGTGCTGTTCTTCCAGTGGCGGCAGGCGTCCGCGGGCTCGGAGAAGTTCCACTCGGCGATGCTGCCGCACGCGGGACCGGAGACCCGGACGTACCGCGAGGTCGAGATGCTCGGCGCCGACCTGGCCGCACTCGGCGACCTGCCGGCGCCCGGCGGGGAGGCCCGGGTCGCCGTCGTGCTGGACTGGCACAACGCGTGGGCGATCGACCAGCCGGACCACCCGGCGCAGTTCGACTACCTGGCCCAGGTGCGGGCGTGGCACGCGGCGTTCCACGAGCTCAACGTGCAGGTCGATGTTGTGCGCCCGGAGGGGCCGTTCGACGGGTACGAGCTGGTGGTCGCGCCCAGCCTGTACCTGATCCGGGACGCCGCGGCGCTGAACGCCTTCGTCGAGCGGGGTGGGCGCCTGCTGGTGACCGCGTTCAGTGACGTGGTGGACGAACACGACCGCCTGCTCCCGGGCGGTTTCACCCGGCGGCTCGGCGCGGCGCTGGGGCTCTGTGTGCTGGACTTCGCCGGCGCACTGCCCGGCGAGGCGCCGGTGACCTGGGACGGCGGTACGTTCCAGGGGGACGTCCTGGCCGAGGTGCTGCGGCTGGACGGTGCCGAGGTGCTGGGCCGGTTCGGCAATGGCGACCCGGCGGTCACCCGGCACCGGTACGGCGGCGGGGAGGCGTACTACGTCGCCACCATGCCGGACGCGGCCGGCCGGGCGGCGCTGGTCCGGCACCTGGTCGAGCGCGGTGGGATCGAACCGGTGATGACCGGTCTGCCGCCCCGCGTGGAGGCGTGCGCCCGCGGTGGGATGGTCGCCCTGATCAATCACAACCCGTTTCCGGTGGCCGCCGGTGACACGGTGCTGGGACCGTTCGGCTACCGGATGATCCGGGCGACCTGAGGCTTCGGCGTGCCGGGAGATTCAGACCCGGCCGCCGCCCGCGGCGTCCGCGGAGATCCGCTGGGCCAGATAGATCGGTACGACCGACAGCACGACGAGGACGGCCGCCACCACGTTGATCACCGGTGCCTGGTTGGGCCGGAACAGGTTGCTGAAGATCCAGATCGGCAGGGTCTGCACGCCCGCGCCCGCGGTGAACGTCGTCACCACGATCTCGTCGAAGCTCAGCGCGAACGCCAGCAGCCCGCCCGCGAACAGGGCCGACCGCAGCAGCGGGAACGTCACGTACCGGAAGGTCTGGAACGTGTCCGCACCCAGATCGGCCGACGCCTCCTCGAGATTGCCGCCGAGCCGGCGAAGCCGGGCGAGCACGTTGTTGAAGACGACCACGACGCAGAACGTGGCGTGTCCGATCACGACGGACAGTAGCCCCTTGCCGATGCCCAGCGGCTCGACGACCGAGCGGAACGCCGCGTCCAGCGCGATGCCGGTGATGATGCCGGGCAGCGCGATCGGCAGTACGACCAGCAGGGAGAGCGCGTTGCGGCCGAAGAACGGGTACCGCTGCACGGCGAACGCCACCATCGTGCCCAGGACCAGGGCGACCGCGGTGGCGCCGAGCCCGGCCTGCACGGAGGTCCACAGCGCGTGCCGGGCGCCGGCGCTGTCCCAGGCCCGCGCCCACCACTGCGTCGTCCAGCCGGGCGGGGGCCAGGCGAATGTCCGGTCGATGTTGAACGAGTTGATCAGGACGACGAGCAGCGGCACGTAGATGATCGCGAGCCCGAGGACCATCGCGATCCGCAGCAGCCACCGGGCGGTCGGGGACAGGGTCACAACTCCTCCAGCGCGCCGGAGCGGCGGACCGCGTACAGGTAGACGACCATGATGACCGCCGGAACGGTGGCCAGCGCCGCGGCGAACGGGAGGTTGTCCGCGGCGCCGATGTTCGCGTACACGAGGTTGCCGATGAGCTGGGTCTTGCCCCCGACGATCTGCACCGTGATGTAGTCGCCCAGGGAGAGTGAGAACGTGAAGATCGATCCCGCGAAGACGGACGGCACGATCATCGGCAGCACCACCGACCGGAACGTCCGCCAGCCGCGGCCGCCCAGGTCGGCGGACGCCTCCAGCAGCGAGTTCGGCAGCCGGTCCAGCCCGGCGTAGATCGGCAGGATCATGTACGGCAGCCACAGGTAGGACAGCACGATCACGGTGGCCGGCAGGCCGTACCCGGGACCGTGGCCCGGCCCGCCGAGCACCGAGTCGACGAGCCCGCCGTTGGCCAGCATCACCCGCCACGCGTACGCCTTGACGAGATAGCTGGCCCACAGCGGGGTCAGGATCGCGATCACCAGCCGGCGCCGGACCCGCGGCGACGCCACCTTCGCCATGAAGAACGCCATCGGCAGCGCGAAGACCAGCGTCACCACGGTCACCGCGGTGGCCACCCCGATGCTGCGCAGGGCGACCGTGCGGTAGACCGCGCCGCGCAGGATCGCCGTGAAGTTGTCCAGCGTCGGCACCCGTACGACGTCCCCGGTGAACCCGTTGACGGTCCAGAACGCCGAGACGAACAGCACCACCAGCGAGCCGACGTACGCCAGCAGCAGCCAGGCCAGCGGGGCGGCGAGCAACGCCGCGAGGCCGGCCCGGCCGTGCCGGTACAACCAGGCGGACAACCGCGCGGTCATCAGCCCTTGATCTCGGTCCAGGCGCGGGTCCAGGCCGAGTAGTCCGTGCACTTGGCGTCCGTCCGGCCGTCCAGGCACTGGGCCAGCGGCGTGGTCCAGTACCAGACCTTGCTCCAGTACGGCTCGTCCGCCGCGTGGAACGTGGTGCAGTGCTGCTTGTCGGAGGTCTGGTCGCAGGACAGCCGGTTCGCCGGCGCCTCACCGAACCACTCCGCGACCTGGGCGTTCACCGTGGGGGAGATGATGTAGTTCATCCACCGGTACGCGCAGTTCGGGTGCGGCGCCTTGGCCGCGATCATCCAGGTGTCCGACCAGCCGGTCGCGCCCTCGGCGGGCAGGAACGCCTGCACCGGGGCCTTGTCCGCGGTGGCCAGATTCTTGATGACCTGCCAGGTGGTACCGAGCACGCTGTTGCCGGACTTGAACGACTGCAGCTCCTTGGTGTAGTCGGACCAGTACTCGCCGACGATCGTGTTCTGCTTCTTCAGCAGGTCGACCGCGGCCTGGAACTGCTTGTCGTCGAGCGCGTACGGGTTCTTGATGCCGAGTTCGGGCCGGCTGCTCATCAGGTACACCGCGGCGTCCGCGATGTAGATCGGCGAGTCGTACGCGGTCACCTTGCCCTTGTACGGCGAGTTCGGGTCGAACACCGCGCCCCACGACGTCGGTGCCGGCTTCACCACGTCGGTGCGGTACATCAGCAGATTGGCGCCGCGGCCGTGCGGGATGCCGTACGCGACACCCTTCACGGAGTTCCACGACTTGTTCTTCAGCCCGTCGAAGACGTCGGCGTAGTTCGGTACCAGTGCGGTGTTGACCGGCGCGACGTCGCCGCCGTAGATCAGCCGCAGGGAGGCGTCACCGGAGGCCGAGACGGTGTCGTACTCGCCGCTCTTCATGAGGCTGACCATCTCGTCGGAGGTACCGGCGACCTTGACGTTGACGTGGCAGCCGGTCTGCTTGGTGAACGGGTGCACCCAGTCCAGCTTCGGGTCGTCCTGGCCGTACTCGACATAACCGGCCCAGGCGACGAGGTTGAGCTGCCCCTCCCCCT
>DATEPR010000176.1:0-2305 GCA_035273045.1 Pseudonocardiaceae bacterium
CGCATCGGACCACATTGGACTGTTCCGGCGGCACGGTGATCCGGCCGCGCGGCGCGCCCGACTGCTACCTGCTGCCCGCCGGCTTCCACGACGCCACCGACCAGCTCACGCTGACCTACCAGAGCGCCAATCCCAGCCAGTACGACAGCGCCGTCGCGGTCGGCGTGCACGACGTGATCATCGTCGTGGTGTACCCGCTGCGCCAGGACAGCGACGCGCTCAGCTCGTCGGTGCTGGCCGAACAGGTGGCCGCCGTGCTGCGCCAGGGCGAGTCGTCCGGGTTCACCGTCGTCGGCTCGCCGACCCCGGCGACCGTGGCCGGTGACCGCGCCTTCCAGATCCCGATCAAGCAGAACGACGGCCAGTTCTCCGCGATGATCTACTTCGTGTTCAACGGATTCACCGAGGTGGAGATCAACTGCCAGTCGGCCCAGCGGGCCGGGGACATCAGCCGAGGTTGCGCCAGTGTGCTGAAGTCCGTCCAGATCGTCGATCCGCCACGGTGACGCCGGTCACGGGAGCGCGGTGACCAGATCGGCCGCCGGCACCCTCGGCCCGGTGTAGAACGGCACCTCGATCCGCACGTGCCTGCGGGTCTCGCTGCCGCGCAGGTGCCGCATGAGATCCACGATCCGGTGCAGTTCGTCGGCCTCGAAGGCGAGGATCCACTCGTAGTCGCCGAGCGCGAACGCGGGCACGGTGTTGGCGCGCACGTCCGGGTACTCCCTGGCCATCCGGCCGTGCTCGACGAGCAGCGAGCGGCGCTGGCTCTCCGGCAGCAGGTACCAGTCGTAGGACCGCACGAACGGGTACACGCACAGGTACTTGCGCGGCTCCTCCTCGGCCAGGAACGCCGGCACGTGGCTGCGGTTGAACTCGGCCGGCCGGTGCACCGCGACCTGGCTCCACACCGGGGCGGACGCCCGGCCCAGCGCGGTCCGGCGGAACGCGGAGTACGCGGCCTGCAGCGCCTCGACCTCGCCGGAGTGCCACCACACCAGGTAGTCCGCGTCGGCGCGCAGCCCGGCCACGTCGTACACGCCACGCACCACGACGTCCTTGCCGGCGAGCGTGTCCAGGAACTCCTGCGCCTCCGTGGCGGCGGGACCCCGGTCGGCGGGCAACCGACCGGGCTCGGCACGGAACACGGACCACATCGTGTACCGGATCGTGCTGTTGAGCTCGTTGTAGTTCAGGCGGGCCATGACCTCCATGCTTGCACGAAATTACGGCCTGGACTAAGGAGGCCCGCATGTATGACATGTCGAAGGACGAGTGGCGGGCGTTCCTGTCATCCGGTGCGAAGACGGGCAAACTGGCCGTCGTGCGGGCGAACGGCGCACCGCACGTGGTGCCGATCTGGTTCGTTCTGGACAGTGTTGACGACGAGGACTACGTGATCTTCAACACGGGTGAGAACACCCTGAAGGGCAAGGCACTGCGCCGCGATCCCCGGCTGGCCATGTGTGTCGACGACGAGCGGCCGCCGTTCTCCTACGTGACCGTCCAGGCGGAGGCCGAGCTGTCCGACGACCTGGCGGCGATGCTGCCGTGGTCGACCCGGATCGGCGGCCGTTACATGGGCGAGGACAAGGCGGACGAGTTCGGCAAGCGCAACGCGGTGGCCGGGGAACTGCTGGTGCGGGCCAGGATCACGAGAGTGATCGCGCAGGCGGCGATAGCCGACTGACGATCGCCCGGACCGCCCGGTCCGCGCTGGCCACGCACGCCGGCAGACCCACGCCGTGCAGCGCCGCTCCGGCCACCGCGAGACCGGGCAGTTCGGCCACCGCCCGCTCGACCGTCGCCACCAGGTCCAGGTGACCCACGCCGTACTGCGGCAGTCCGCCACCCCAACGGGTGACGATCGAGTCGACGGGTGCCGCCGTGACACCGGTCAACTCGGCCAGGTCGGACCGCACGGCGCTGACCAGATCGGCGTCGTCGCGTTGCAGGATCTCGGTTTCCCCGAACCGGCCGACCGAACCGCGCACCAGCGCGTGCTCCGGCCCGGCCAGATGGGCCCATTTGCGGCTGGAGAACGTGAACGCCTTGGCGGTGAACGGCGTGCCGTCCCGATGCGTCTCGCCGGACCCGATGAGCACGCCGGACGACCGGGGCAGCGGCACGTCCGCCGGCAGCGCCAGCGCGACCACGGCCATGGACGCCAGCTCGATCCGGCCGTAGGCGGCGGACGCGGCCGGGCTGACGTCGGCCAGCAGCTTCCGGGCCGCCGGGGCCGGCACGGCCAGCACGACCGCGTCGGCGTCCAGGTGGTCCGGATGGGCCGCGGAGCCCAGCTCCA
>DATEPR010000177.1:0-5105 GCA_035273045.1 Pseudonocardiaceae bacterium
TCCAGCATCGCGTTGTAGCGGTTCAACGCCGTCACATGTTCGTCCTCAGGCTCGGGATAGCGCTCCGTACCTGGCGGGTTCGCCGCGTAGAGGACACGACCGAGCGGGCCGCCAGCCGCCAAGCAACTCGTCGCCGTCCACCCTTACGACGCTGTACGCGGCCAATCCAGCACGCTCAGCCCATATCGCCAACCTAACGCGCCAAGCATGACAACGGCCGGCGGCACGGCGCCAAGGCGGGATGCGTGCCTTGTCCCGCACCACCGACCGCGTCCGGCGCTTCATGCAGAGTGTAGGCAGACCAAGATCAGGCCGCCAGACGTCGCGCATCAGTGAGAACGGCCGAGACTACCGGGATGTAGTTTCCCCAGGTCAGCACACTTCCCAACGAAAAGTCGTCAAATGAGTCCGAGCCCCCTCCTTACGTCCAGTTCTGACCTGACGGCTTCGCCGAGGTTCCTGATCCCGCGTGTGCTACCGATCGCCGTCAGCGACGGCCGACCACACCAAATCGGTGACGGTACGTGTCGGCTTCGGTTGAGCAGTCCCTCTTTGCCGTACTCGGTGACACTCACCTGCTCGGCCATGCGGCCGTCGATCGGGTCACCGAAGACGACGTCAACAATCTGCTGTGTGCCTGTGATCCCCACTGGCACCCGCAGACCTCAGCAGGTTTTCGTAGTCTCGTAGGCGCAACGCAGGGGCACGGCGGCCGACACACGGGCGGCCACGTCGTTCCGAGCACCGTTGGCAATACGAGTGCGATGCTGACTACCGTATTCAGCCGCTTGGCGCCCCCAAGCACAGCCGCGGGCGCCGCTACGAGCGCCAGCGAATCCACCAAGCGAGCCGCCCATCTGCCCTGCTGCCGCAAACAACTGCCGCAGCTACCGATCGACAGCTTCCGGGACCTCCGGTTGATCACCCACGGCAGCGCCGGTCAGTCCTCCAGGCGGAGGCCGGTTTCCGGGTGGAACAGGTGGATCTCGTCGGTGCCGCGGACGGCTACCGTGACCTCCTGGCCGATGACGGGTGGGGTGCGGCCGTCGACGCGGACCACGAAGCGTTCGCTGGTGTCGCCGATGCGGACGGCGCCGTGGACGTAGGCGTCGGCGCCGAGTTCCTCGACGAGTTCCACGATCATGGCGAAGCCGGACTCGTCGGCGTCGGCGAGGCGGAGGGATTCGGGGCGGACGCCGAAGACGACCTCGGACAGGCGCTGGGCGGAGGCGGCTGCCATGGCGGACCGGCTCAGCGGCACGCTGACGCCGTCGAGTTTGGCACCGTCGGCGCCCAGCGGCAGGGTCTTGAGGTTCATCGCCGGCGAGCCGATGAAGCCGGCCACGAAGGCGTTGGCCGGGCGGTCGTACAGCGCCCGTGGCGTGTCGACCTGCTGGAGCACGCCGTCCTTGAGCACCGCGACCCGGTGGCCCATGGTCATGGCCTCGACCTGGTCGTGGGTGACGTAGATGGTGGTGGTGCCCAAACGATGTTGCAGGGCGGCGATGTTGGCCCTGGTTTCGACGCGCAGCTTGGCGTCCAGATTGGACAGCGGCTCGTCCATGAGGAACACGCTGGGTTCGCGGACGATGGCGCGGCCCATGGCGACGCGCTGCCGCTGGCCGCCGGACAGGGCCTTGGGCTTGCGGTCGAGGTAGCGGGTCAGGTCGAGCATCTCGGCGGCCTCGCCGACCTTCTCCCTGATCTTCACCTTCGGCATGCCGCGCAGGCGCAGGGCGAAGCCCATGTTCTCGGCGACGGTCATGTGCGGGTACAGCGCGTACGACTGGAACACCATGGCGATGTCGCGGTCCTTGGGCTGCACGTTCGTCACGTCGCGGCCGCCGATGGAGATCGAACCCTCGTCGATGTCCTCCAGCCCGGCGAGCATCCGCAGCGCGGTCGACTTGCCGGACCCGGACGGACCCACGAGGACCAGGAACTCTCCGTCCGAGACCTCAAGATCGAGCGCGTCCACCGCGCGGACCGGGGGCGAGCCGGCGAAGACCCGTGAGGCACCGGCGTAGGCGACTTCGGCCATGTGACAACCCTTCACGTCGGACGCGACCGTCCCACCGTACCCGGCCCCGAGTCTGCTGGACATATCGAATTGGTATGGACCCCCAGGCGTTCGGCTCTTGACAACGGCCGCAGCGCACTGTGCGACACCCACAATGGTCTAGACCAGGTCGCAGGAACAGTATCCCTACCTGCGACATTCGCCCGGCAGCGGGACGCTCGTCACCCGCGCTTCTACAATTGGTTCTGAAACGTTACGGTCACTGCATGGTGCGGTCACTGCATTCCCGACGTCCGGCGACTCTCGCCTCGCTCGCCGCGGAACTGGGCGTCTCGCGCACGACGGTGTCCAACGCGTACAACCGGCCCGACCAGCTCTCCCCGGAACTGCGCCGCAGGGTGCTGGAAACCGCCCGGCGCCTGGGCTACCCCGGACCGGACCCGGTGGCCAGGTCGCTGCGCACCCGGAAGGCGGGTGCGGTCGGCGTGCTGCTGACCGAGAACCTGGCCTACGCCTTCCGCGACCCCGCCGCCGTCGGCTTCCTGGAGGGCCTGGCGCTCGCCTGCGAGGACGCCGGGCAGGGCCTGCACCTGGTGCCCGCCAATCCAGAACGCGAGGACGTGGCCGCGGTGCACCGGGCCGGCGTGGACGGCTTCGTCGTCTACTCCGTGCCGGACGACGACCCGCACCTGGCCGCCGTGCTGGAACGGCCGGTGCCGACGGTCGTATGTGACCAGCCTCACATCGGCAACGTGGACCGGGTTGGCATCGACGACCGCTCCGCGATGAACGAGCTCGCCGGCCACCTGGTCGCGCTTGGCCACCGCAGGATCGGCGTGGTCTGCATGCGCCTGGGCCGCAACCGCAACGACGACTTCGCCTCGCCGGAACGCCAGCGGGGCGCGCACTTCCACGTGCAGCGGGCTCGCCTGGCCGGGCTGGCCGAGGGCTTCGAGGCGGCCGGCGTCGACTGGTCGAGCGTGCCGGTGGCGGAGCGGTTCGACCACACCGTGGAGATGGGCCAGTCCGCGGCCGCGCAACTGCTGGACCGGGATCCGCAGATCACCGCCCTGGTGTGCACGTCGGACATCCTGGCGATGGGCGCGCTGGACGAGGCCGCCCGGCGCGGCCTGCGGGTGCCGCAGGACATCTCGGTGACCGGGTTCGACGGGATCGCCGAGGCCGAGCAGGCCGGGCTGACCACCGTCCGGCAGCCGATGCTGGAGAAGGGCCGCGCGGCCGGACGGCTGCTGCTGGACAGCTCCGAACCCAGCCGGCCCAGGACGGTGATGCTCAAGACGGAAATGGTCCTGGGCAAGACGTCCGCCCGCCCGCACACCGCCGAGGAACGCTGGTTCGGGCCGTGATCCCGGCTAGCTGACCAGGGTGATCGGCAGTCTCGGGCCGGCGATGGCGCCCAGGATGCCCACCGCGTCGTAGGTGCCGGCCGGCACCGTGGTGCGGTCGGCCGGGCAGCCGGGCGCCGCCGTGCGGCCCGCCCACCGGACCGTGTACGCCACCTCCCGGCCCGGCCGGAGCAGGCGGATCTCGTCGGTGTCGTCCTGGTAGCAGTAGTTGCTGGCCCACAACGGCTTGCGGCTGTGGACCGGGATGATCTCGATGGATCTCAGCTGGTGGCTGACGTCGCGCAGGCACGCCACCGGGCCGGCGTTGGCGATGTGCAGCGTCAGCACGGGCTGGTCGCCCACCTGGTACACGGGTTTGGGCGTGGTGACCGTGACGCGCATGACCGAGTCCGGGCAGGCCCTCGGCGGCGCGGGCGTGGTCGTGGTTGTCGTGGTCGTGGGACTGGTGGTCATGGGCGCGTTCGTGGCCGACGACGCCGAGCTGGACGGGCTGCCCGGCAGGTGCAGCAGGCCGGTGGGCGGTGGGTTGCTGGGCGGTTCCGGCGTGGTGGCCAGCGGCGCCCCTTCGGCCCGCTCGTTCGCCGTACCCCGCACCGCGGGCGTGTCCCCGCCGCCGAGCAGCGCGCCGACGGCCCACACGAACAGCACCGCCCCAACCCCGAGACCGGCCATGGCCACGACACGCCGACGCCGGTACACGGACGACGACAGTGGTCCCCTTGGCTCGTTCACCTGCGGAAACTAACTCCGAACCGGTCCACTTGAGGCTGGCCACCCGATCGAGGGCGTGTCGCGACCACGTCCGCACGTGACGTTCGCCCGGTCTGCTTGCCCCGCGGCCGTCGACGGGATGCAATTGATCTACGCCGACCGCTCAAGGAGCTGCCATGACCGCGATCGACGAACTGCTCGCCCGCCGCACCGGTGAGCAGCGCGAACCGGTGCCCGCCGACGACCCGGTGCCGTCACTCCACCTGGCCGTGCTGACCTGCATGGACGCCCGCATCGACGTGTTCGACGTGCTGCGCCTGAACCGGGGCGAGGTGCACGTGCTGCGCAACGCCGGTGGGGTGGCCACCGAGGACGTGCTGCGGTCGCTGGCGATCAGCCAGCGCAAGCTGGCCACCCGCGAGGTGATCGTCATGCAGCACACGTCGTGCGGCATGGCGACGGTCACCGAGGACGGGTTCAAGAACGAACTGGAATCGGCCACCGGGCTGCGGCCGACCTGGGCGGTGGAGGCGTTCCGGGACGTCGAGGCGAGCGTCCGGCAGTCGGTGGAGCGGATCCGGCGCAGCCCGTTCGTGCCGCACACCGACTCCGTCCGCGGTTTCGTCTACGACGTGGCCACCGGGGGCGTCACCGAGGTCGGCTGACAGAATCGCGGCCATGGACACCGACGCGGTCGCGGACTGGTTCGAGGCGAACGCGAGGGACCTGCCCTGGCGCCGGCCGGACTGTTCGGCGTGGGGCGTGCTGGTCAGCGAGATCATGTTGCAGCAGACGCCGGTGGCCAGGGTCGAGCCGGTCTGGCACGAGTGGCTGGCTCGCTGGCCGGTGCCGTCGGCGATGGCCGCGGCCAGCCAGGCGGACGTGTTGCGGGCGTGGGGCAAACTCGGCTACCCGCGGCGCGCGCTGCGCCTGCACGCCGCCGCCGCCGCGATCGCCGCCGAGCACGGCGACGTGGTACCCGCCGACGTGGACACGTTGCTGGCGCT
>DATEPR010000178.1:0-3568 GCA_035273045.1 Pseudonocardiaceae bacterium
CAGCAGCGGCACCCGCCCGACCCTGGCCAGCCACACCCGCGCCAGCAGCACCTGGTCACCGGGCATCCGCACCGGGATCAGCACCGGCAGGCCGGTCGACTCGGTCAGCGGCTCCAGCGGCAGGCCGCGCGGGTCGATCACCGGGTAGTGCTCGACCTGCCAGCCGTCCAGCGACAGCGACTGCCGGAAGTACCCGGACCGGTACAGCAGGCCGACCCCGATCAGCGGCACGCCCAGGTCGGACGCGGCCTTCAACTGGTCGCCGGCCAGCACGCCGAGCCCGCCGGAGTAGTTGGGCAGCACCTCGGTGACGCCGAACTCCATGGAGAAGTAGGCGATGGCGGCCGGTGCGCGGTCGCCGGTGATCTCGCGCTGGTACCAGCGCGGTTCGGTGAGGTAGCGCCGCAGGTCGCCGGCTGCCGCGTCGATCCGGGCCAGGAAGTCCGGGTCGGCCGCCAGGCGGTCCAGTGTCGCGGCGGGCACCTCGCCGAGCAGCCGCAGCGGGTCGGCGCCGACCGCCGCCCAGGTCTCCGGGTCGATCGCCGCGAACAGGTCCTGGGTGGCCGGGTGCCACGTCCAGCGCAGGTTCATGGCCAGCGTGTGCAGCTCGGCCAGGGGCGCTGGCAGGCCGGGGCGAACGGTGAACCGGCGAAGTGCTCTCACCATCCGGACATTAGAGGGCACACGGCGACCGTGTTAACCACAGGCGGCGTTGGCGCACGTCACGCGGTGCCGCGACCGGTCGCCGGGAATAGGCCGAATGGCTGGTAGGGGCGTTCTGCGGCGCTTGACTCTCGCCGTGAACCTGATCACCACTTAACCTGAACCACACAGGACCGGACATCGAGGAGTCGGGATGAAGATCTCGGACGTACTGCGCGGGAAGGGCCACGACGTGGCCACCGTCGGTCGCACCGACACCGTCGACCAACTCGTGGCGACCCTCGGCGAACGCAACATCGGCGCCGCGGTCGTGGCCGAGCGGGGTGCCGTGGTGGGCATCGTGTCCGAGCGGGACGTGGTGCGCCGCCTGCGCGAACGCGGTGCCGACCTGCTGTCCGCGACGGTCGCGGAGATCATGACCGCCGATGTCTACACCTGTTCCCCCGAGGACACCGTGGACCACCTCGCCGAGGTGATGACCGAACGCCGGATCCGGCACGTTCCGGTGCTGCGGGACGGCGCGCTGGTGGGCATCGTGAGCATCGGCGACGTCGTGAAGAGCCGCATCAGCCAACTCGTGAGCGACCGGGAACAGCTGGAGTCCTACATCGTGCGCGGCTGAGTGCGAGCTCGGACCGCCCACACTCGCCCGGCCGGCACGACGAGCCCGGCGGCCGGCAAAGATCGGACCCCCGCCGCGAACGACGGGGGTCCGATCACGTCCTTTGGTACGACGTTGCTGAGATCAGATGACGGTGACGCCGGTGGCCTGCGGGCCCTTGGTGCCCTGGCCGATCTCGAACTCGACGCGCTGGTTCTCCTCAAGGGTGCGGAAGCCGCGGCCCTGGATCTCCGAGTAGTGCACGAAGACGTCGGCACCGCCGCCGTCCGGAGTGATGAACCCGAAGCCCTTCTCCGAGTTGAACCACTTCACCGTGCCCCTTGTTGCCATCTTGCCGGTCTCCTCTAACAGATCACTAAAACAGTGGCCACGGCTGTGGCCACTGGGCCGGTTTCAGACGGCGACTTCTCCGGCTGACCCGAGAGGAAACTCATCCGCCCGCAACGTCGTTTCACGAGCGTGTACTACACGAACACAGAAACTACGACCAGGTACAGCTAACCACAGGATGCACCCGTGCTCCACCCGGTAACGCGGGTGGCGCACCCCACACGGGGGATCACCGAGATTTCACCCGCCAACCTCTTGACCTGCGCGGAATCCATGACCATGTGTTGGTGATGAGCGCCGTCCCGGTGGGAAGTAGGGTGCAGGGATGATGGTGCGGGCAGCGCCCAAGGTGGTGGCTGGTGTCGCGCTCACCCTCGCGGCGGTCACTCTGGTGAGTGCGTGCGCCGGCCAGGAGATCCGCGGCCACCCCCGCCCGTCGGTGGACGCGAGTCCCGGTGACGTCGCCGGGCTGCCGGTCACCGAGGGACCCAGCGGGCTGCGGCCCGGGGTGCGGGACGCGCGGCTGGGCGTGCGCGGGTACTCCGGCACCGAAGTGGACCGGCTGGCCGTGGACGCCATCGCCGACATCGACGCCTACTGGTCGAAGACGCTGCCGGCCGACTTCGGCCGCCGGTTCCGGCCGGCACGCCAACTGGTGTCGTTCGACTCGGCCACCGGCGCCGTCGAGATCTGCGGCCACAACAGCACCGGGCTGGCCGACACGGTCTACTGCCCGGCCACCGACAGCGTGGCCTGGGACCGGGGCGTGCTGCTGCCGTCGCTGGACCAGATGTTCGGCCCGATGTCGGTGGTCACCGCGCTGGCGCACGAGATGGGGCACGCCGTGCAGCACCGGCTCGGCGGCACCGCGAACACGCCGGTGATCGTGCGGGAGCAGCAGGCCGACTGCTACGCGGGCGCGGTGATCCGGTGGGTGGCCGACGGTCACGCCAAGCACTTCCGCCTGTCCACCGGGGACGGCCTGAACGAGGTCATGGCCACCCTGATGTTCATTCGGGACGACATGTCGCCGGGACCGGACGACCCGGACGAGACCCGCGGCAGCTCGTTCGACCGGATCACCGCGTTCCAGTTCGGCTTCACCCAGGGGCCGGTGCGGTGCAGCAAGATCGACAAGACCGAGGTGGCGCAGCGCGTCACCGAACTGGGCTTCACCAGGGCGGCCGAGGCCAGGGGCAACGAACCGGTGGACGACGCCACGCTGGCACTGCTCGGGCAGAGCCTGAACGCGGCGTTCCGGCAGGTCACCCAAGCCCCGACGATCGTCTCCAACACGGGTAGCTGCGCCGACGGCACCGGCACCGGGCCGGCGTCCTACTGCCCGCAGGACAACACGATCGCCGTGGACGAGGCGGCCCTGAACAAGCTGGCCGCGCTGCCGCCGAACGACACCCCGGGGCCGGTGGACGCCGAGCCGACGTCCATCGCCGGCACCGGGCCGACCGGGCCGGGGCTGGGCGACTTCGCCGCGTTCGCCGAGGTGGCGTCCCGCTACGCGCTGGCGGTGCAGCGCGCGCTGGGCATCCCGCTGGACGACAAGAACGCCGGGCTGCGCACGGCCTGCCTGACCGGCTCGTGGGCCGGTGTCATCCGGCACCACACGTCGACCGGACCCACCGAGCAGTTGCTGCTCGCACCAGGCGACCTGGACGAGGCGGTCGCCGAACTGCTGTCCCCGACCAGCGAGATCGCCGCGGACATCCACGGCGACCGGGTGCCGTCCGGGTTCGCCAGGGTGTCGTCCTTCCAGGACGGATTCCTACAGGGTTCGACGGTCTGCACGTCCCAGTTCAGCTAGCCCGAGGACCTGTTTCAAAAACCCGCTGATGCCGGTTCACGGCCCAGCCCTGGGCAGTTGCCCCTGCTCGGCGAGGCTTTCGAAACAGGCCTAGAACAGCGCGTTGGCGAGGTCCCTGCGGGCCTTGAGCACCC
>DATEPR010000179.1:0-6505 GCA_035273045.1 Pseudonocardiaceae bacterium
CGGCGGCCAGGTGGCGCTGGAACGGATCGGGCTGTCGCTGCGGCTGGCCGCGCAGCAGCGGGACGTGGCGCAGGCGGCCAAGGCCAGCCGGGAGGCCGGCCTGGCCCAGGTACGCGGCCGGGTCCGGGAACTGTCCACCGAACTGGAGAAACTGGTCGACGCCGTACACCGGGACGAGGTGCTGCGCGCCGAACAGCGGCTGCGCCTGGAGCAGTTGGAAACGAAGATCACCGAGGAGTACGGCATCGGCCTGGTCGACCTGGTGGACGAGTACGGCCCGGACTGCCCGGTGCCGCCGAGCCCGCTGGAGGTCGCCGAGTACGAGGCGGCCAAGGAGCGCGGCGAGCCGGTCAGCGCGCCGCAGCCGTCGCCGTTCGACCGGGACACCCAGGCCCGCAGGGCCAAGCGGGCCGAACGCGACCTGGCCACGCTGGGCAAGGTCAACCCGCTGGCGCTGGAGGAGTTCGCCGCGCTGGAGGAACGCTACAAGTTCCTGTCCACCCAGTTGGAGGACCTGAAGGAGACCCGGCGCGGCCTGCTCACCGTGGTGAAGGAGGTGGACGACAAGATCCTGGAGGTCTTCACGTCCGCCTACACCGACGTGGCCAGGGAGTTCGAGATCGTCTTCAGCGCCCTGTTCCCGGGCGGCGAGGGCCGGCTGGTGCTCACCGAACCGGACGACCTGCTCACCACCGGCGTCGACGTCGAGGCCCGCCCGCCGGGCAAGAAAGTCAAGCGGCTGTCGCTGCTGTCCGGCGGCGAGAAGTCACTGGTCGCGGTGGCCATGCTGGTCGCGATCTTCCGCGCCCGCCCGTCGCCGTTCTACGTGATGGACGAGGTCGAGGCGGCGCTGGACGACACCAACCTGCACCGCCTGCTGGGCCTGCTGGATGAGCTGCGCGGCACGTCACAGCTCATCATCATCACCCACCAGAAGCCGACCATGGAACTGGCCGACGCGCTGTACGCCGTGAGCATGCGGGGCGACGGCATCAGTCAGGTCATCTCGCAGCGGCTACGCGGCCGGGACGAGCCGCACCAGCCGGTGCCGCAGATGGACGACATCGTCACGGCCGCGCCCGCGGAGTTGGCCGAGATCGCCGCGGCCGACGAGACGCCACAGGGTGCCGCGACGAGCTGATGCGGGCATCGTCGCGGCACCCATCGCCGGTTGGTCGCTATCTGTGGTGTTTCGGGGTGGGGAAGATGGCGTCCACGACGACCCCGTTCGGGTCGGTGACCAGCCGCACCGGATGCGGCGGAATGTTGATGATCTTGTCGCAGTCCAGGTTGGTCAGGGATGCGTCCCAGCGCTGTGCCATGAACGTGTAGAGGTTGTTCGCGGCACCGGTGTCCGGTGAGGGCGCGGCCAGGAAGAACTGCTTGTCCTGCTGGATCCGCCGGGCACCCATGGTCAGCGTGTCCGCGCAGTAGGTGGCGGCCGACTCGGTCCGCCGGTTGAACGGAACCATGTTCACGCCGGCCCGGTACAGGTTGGTCTTGGTCCGGTTGACCCGCCCGTTGTCCAGCGTCATCGGGTCGATCTCCGGCACCAGCGCGATCGGGTTGGCCTGCCGGGCCGCGGCGAGCAGCTCGTTCAGGGCCAGCGACGACACCTGGTGGCCCGGGTCGGTCAGGTCGGGGGCGTCGAACGTGGCGCAACCCAACGCCGGGTCGACGAACCCGTCCAGCAGCAGGTTGTCACTGCCGTTGACCAGCGTGGTCGAGTCGGACAGCGCGGCGGCGTTCGCCGAGTTGTCCTGGGCCATGCTGCCGTCGGGCAGCACCAGGTAGCTGGTGATGACGTTGTCGCTCTGGTCCTGGTCGACCAGGCCGTAGTCCCTGGTGGTCATGCACGGCAGGCCGTCCTTGCCGGTGCCGACCGCCGGAATCGTGATCTGGCCACGCCGGATGGCGGCGTGGGCGGCGGCGAAGAACGGGGCCGCGTCGCAGAACGCGAACTGGCCGAAAATGGAACCGCGGCTGCCGTTGACGCAGTTCCCGGCCCGTAGGCTGCCGTGTTGCGAACGCAGCGTGAGATTGTCGCCGTTGAAACCGAACCAGATGCCGACCACGGCGTGTGCCGGCAGTTTCGGCACGATTTCCGGTGCCGCCGGCTGGCTGCCCGCGTCGACCACCAGTGGGCGGTAGACCGACAGCGCGCCGGTGGCCGTGTTGATGATGGTGGCCTCCACGAACGCGGACTGCCCGTCGTTGGCCTCGTCACACGCGCCCTGGGCGGGGTCGGTGGCCGTGAGCTGGTAGGGAGTGGAAAGTCCCTTGGCGCTCAACGGGTTTGGCGGAACGATGAGGGTGCAGTCGGGGTTCGGGTCGGCGTCCGCCGGTGCCGTGGTGGTGGTCGGCGGCGGTGCGGCAGCCGCGGCCGGTGTCGGTGTGCGGTCGGCGACGGCGAACACGGTGGCCGCCGTGACCGCCACGGCGACCGGAATCAACACCGAAGGCCGTAAGAGAGAATGGCGTCCACTCGGTTTGTGGCGCAACCGGTCCTCCTTTCGGACATGCGTGAGCACGACTGTGACTCGGCATATCTCAAGAGAATTTCGGGGTGGTCTCCGTCGAATCACGGGCACGCTAGCGCTACCCGATCGGAGTAGCGACCCGAAACGTCTGCTATGTCCGGATAATACTGTTCACAGTGTGTCGAGGATCTGTTGCCCGTACTTGGCCAGCTTGTTCTCGCCGACGCCGTTCACCGTCGCCAACTCGGCCAGCGTGGTCGGCGCGCGGCCGGCGATCTCGCGCAGCGTCGCGTCGTGGAAGATCACGTACGCCGGCACGCCCTGCTCACGGGCGGTCGCCGCCCGCCACGCCCGCAGCCGCTCGAACACCGGCGCCGCCTCGGCGGACAGCTCCACCTGCGCCCTGCGGGCCGGCTTGGCCGCGGCCACCCGCTCCGGCTCGCGCCGCATCGGCACCTCCCGGCGCCTGCCGAGCACGTCCGCGCTGGCGTCGGTGAGCACCAGCGTGCCGTGGTCACCCTCGACGGCCAGCAGGCCCTGGGCGAGCAACTGCCGCGCCACACCGCGCCACTCGGCCTCGCGCAGGTCGGCGCCGACGCCGAACACGGTCAGCGTGTCGTGGTCGTGCTGGATGACCTTGGCCGTCTTCTTCCCCAGCAGAATGTCGATCACGTGGCCCGCGCCGAAGGACTGCCGGCGCTCCCTGCGCAGCCGGAACACCGTGGACAGCAGCTTCTGCGCGGCCACCGTGCCGTCCCACGACTCGGGTGGCGCCAGGCACGTGTCGCAGTTGCCGCACGGCCCCGACTCCTGCCCGAAGTACCCCAGCAGCCGCACCCGCCGGCACTCCACCGTCTCGCACAGCGCCAGCATCGCGTCCAGGTGCAGCGACTGGCGGCGGCGGTGCGCTGGGTCGCCCTCACTGGAGTCGATCAACTTCCGCTGCTGCACCACGTCCTGCAGCCCGTAGGCCAGCCACGCGGTGGACGGCAGCCCGTCCCGGCCGGCCCGCCCGGTCTCCTGGTAGTAGCCCTCCACCGACTTCGGCAGGTCCAGGTGCGCGACGAACCGGACGTCCGGCTTGTCGATGCCCATGCCGAACGCGATGGTCGCCACCATCACCAAACCGTCCTCACGCAGGAAACGGGCCTGGTGCCGGGCGCGGGTGCCGGCGTCCAGCCCGGCGTGGTAGGGCAGCGCGGTGATCCCGGCGCCGGTCAGGAACTCCGCCGTGCGCTCCACCGACGTCCTGGTCAGGCAGTAGACGATCCCGGAGTCACCGGCGTGCTCCCCGCGCAGCAGTTCCAGGAGCTGCTGTTTCGGGTCGTTCTTCGGCACGATCCGGTACTGGATGTTGGGCCGGTCGAAACTGGCCACCACCTGCCGGGCATCGCCCAGGTTCAGCCGGGTCGCGATCTCCGCGCGGGTGGCCTCGGTGGCGGTGGCGGTCAGGGCGATGCGCGGCACGTCCGGCCAGCGCTCGTGCAGCGACGACAGCGCCAGGTAGTCCGGCCGGAAGTCGTGGCCCCACTGGGCGACGCAGTGCGCCTCGTCGATGGCGAACAACGCGATCGTGCCGCGGTCCAGCAGCCGCAGCGTCGACTCCGACCGCAGCCGCTCCGGCGCCAGGTAGAGCAGGTCCAGTTCGCCCGCCGCGAACTCGGCGCCCACCATCCGCTGCTCGTCCGGGTCCTGCGTCGAGTTCAGGAAGCCGGCCCGCACGCCCAGCGCCCGCAGCGCGTCCACCTGGTCCTGCATCAGCGCGATCAGCGGTGACACCACGACGCCCACGCCGTCCCGGACCAGCGCCGGGATCTGGTAGCACAACGACTTGCCGCCACCGGTCGGCATCAGCACCAGCGCGTCCCCGCCGCCGATCACGTGGTCGACGACCTCGCGTTGCGGCCCGCGGAACGAGTCGTAGCCGAACACGCGGTGCAGTACGTCCAGAGCCGGGTCGGTGACGGTCACCGCGCCATCCTAGGGAGGCACACCGTCGCTGACCGTGCCGTCGCACGAGCACGTGGAAGGATGGCGGGGTGTCCACAACGACCGTGATCATCATTGTCGTCGCCGTCGTCGTCGTGCTACTGGTCGTGCTCGGCGCCGGTCTCTGGCTGCGCCGCAGCAGGCGGATCAGCCTGGACAAGCAGGCGCCCGACCAGCCGAGAACCGGCTACCAGGCGGGAACCGGCATCTCCTTCGCACCCGGCGGACAGCGCACCGAGCAGGTCACCGAAGCCGCACCCGAGCCGGTCACCGAACCGGTGCCGGCGCAGCGGCCGGAACCGCCGACCGACGAACTGCCCGCCCAGGCCCCGGCGCCGGTCGAGGAGATCGCGCCGGTCGCCGGCCGGCTGGAACGGCTGCGCGGCCGCCTGGCCCGGTCGCAGACCACGCTGGGCAGCGGCCTGCTCGGTCTGCTCGGCGCCGGCAACCTGGACGAGGACTCGTGGACCGAGATCGAGGACACGCTGCTCCTGGCGGACCTGGGCGGCCCCACCACCACGGAGATCGTGGACCGCCTGCGCGCCGAACTGGCCAGCCGCGGCCTGCGCACCGCCGAGCAGGTCAGGGGTCTGCTGCGGGAGGTGCTGGTGGACGCGCTGCACCCGGACCTGGACCGCGCGGTCCACGCGCTGCCGCACGAGGACGGACCGGCGGTGCTGCTGATCGCCGGCGTCAACGGCACCGGCAAGACGACCACGGCTGGCAAGCTGGCCAGGGTGCTGGTCGCCGACGGCCGCACGGTCCTGCTCGGCGCCGCCGACACGTTCCGCGCCGCCGCCGCCGACCAGCTCCAGACCTGGGCCGAGCGGGTCGGCGCCGAGGTCGTCCGCGGCAAGGAGGGCGCCGATCCGGCGGCCGTTGCATTCGACGCCGTGAAACGGGGTATGGAAAGCAAGGTGGACACCGTCGTCGTCGACACAGCGGGCCGCCTGCACACCAAGACCGGCCTGATGGACGAGCTGGGCAAGGTCAAGCGGGTGGTGGAGAAGCAGGCCGTGGTGGACGAGGTCCTGCTCGTGCTGGACGCCACCACCGGCCAGAACGGCCTCACCCAGGCCAGGGTGTTCGCCGACATCGTCGACGTCACCGGCATCGCGCTGACCAAACTGGACGGTACCGCCAAGGGCGGCATCGTCTTCCAGGTGCAGCGCGAGCTCGGTGTCCCGGTGAAACTCGTCGGTCTTGGCGAGGGACCGGACGATCTCGCCCCCTTCGAACCCGGCGCGTTCGTGGACGCGCTGCTCGGATGACGCTCCAGACGAGGAGTATTCGCAGATGATCATGCACAGGCTGGCCCGTCCGCTGCTCGCGTCGGTGTTCGTGCTCAGCGGGATCGACATCATCCGCAACCCGGAGACCCGGGTGAAGACCGCGACACCATTCCTGCAGTCCGCGGTGGAGAAGGTCGGCACGCTCCCGGAAGGCGTGCCGACCGACCCGGAGACGCTGGTCAAGGTCAGCGCGGGCGTGAAACTGGTCGCCGGGCTCGGCCTGGCGCTGGGCAAGTTCCCCCGGCTGTGCGCCCTGGTGCTGGCCCTGGACCTGCTGCCCACCACGCTGGCCGCGCACTCCTACTGGGAGCACGAGGACCCGGCCGCCCGGCAGGCGCAGCGCACCCACTTCCTGAAGAACCTCGGCCTGCTCGGCGGCCTGCTGATCACCGTCGCGTCCGGCGGCAAGCACAAGTCCAAGCCGTCCGACGACTAGCGGGACCGGTAGCGGGACACCACGAACGACGCCGTCACCGACCGCGGGCCACCCGACTCGACGGGCCGGGCGTGGTGTCCCGCCGGTCCCATGCCCACCACCCGCGCCACGTCGGCGGGTGGCAGCGTCATCGGGTAGCGCAGCGGTGTGCTGTCGACCAGGTCGAACTCGTCGCCGAGCGTGCCGGCCAGCCGTTCCGCCTTGCGCGGGTCGACGGTCAGCAGCCCGGCCGCCGTGCCCAGTTCGGCCAGGTGGCCGGCGTCCGGTGTGACCACCACCAGCAGGCCGCCCGGCCGCAGCACCCGGTG
>DATEPR010000180.1:0-11365 GCA_035273045.1 Pseudonocardiaceae bacterium
CCTCCTCGGTGCGGAACTTCTGTTCGGGTTTACCGGGCTGGGGTCAGCCCAACAGGGATCGGCCGAAGTGATCGGACGAGTCCCGCACGCCGGGCAGGGCGAAGAAGTAACCGCCACCGAACGGCGAGATGTAGTCGACCAGCGGCTCGTCGACGAGCCTGGTCTGGATGGCCTCGAACTGGCGGTGGACGTCCTGCATGAAGGCGCTGAAGATCAGGCCCTGGTTCAGGTTTCCGTTGACGTCCATGCCGAGGTCGTAGTTGTAGCCGTGCCGGAGGATCCGGTTGTTGTCGGTCTCCGGGGTCCTGGGGTTCGCCCGGCGGATGTGCGCGGTCAGCGGGATCGCGGTGCCGATCGGGTCGTTCGTGTAGTTCGGCGTGTCGTGCTCGTGGTCGCCGTCCAGCGGCGCGCCCGTGTCCCTGCGGCGGCCGAACATGTTCTCCTGCTCGCGGACCGACACGCGGTCCCAGAACTCCACGAGCATCCGGATCAGGCGGACGACGTGGTAGCTGCCGCCGGCCGTCCACGGCTGCTCGCCGTTGCCCGGCCCGGCCCACACCAGGTGCCGCATCAGCGTCGCGTCCCGCGTCGACGGATTGGAGATGCCGTCCTTGAAGCCCATCAGGTTGCGGGGGGTGCCGGACGGGCGGGGAACGCTGTTGAAGCCGTCGATCCGCCACCGGACCTGCATGCCGCCCCTGGTCGCGCGGGTGATGTCCCGGACCGCGTGCAGCACGGTGTCCGTGTTCGGCGCCGCGACCTGCACCATCAGGTCGCCGTGGCACCAGGCCGGGTCGAGGTCGTCGTTGGGGAACTCGCGCATCGCGGCCAGCCGGGCCGGCCGGCGGTCGGCCAGGCCGTAGCGGTCGTCGAACAGCGACGCGCCGACGCCCACCGTGACCGCGAGGCCGTCGGCCGGGATCTGTGGGCCGAGCACGCCGGAGTCCGACGGCGGGGCCGTGATGCCGACCGGTTCGGGCATCCCGCCACCGGTCAGGAAGCGCACCCGGTCGGTCAGCGTGCGGAACAGGTCGGTCAGGTCGGCCCGGTCGTCGGCGATCACGTCACAGGACAGGAACGCGCCCTGGCGGGCGGCGCCGTGCAGGATCCCGTTCTGATGCGGACCGTGGAATGGCACGGCGGGCGCGTGGCCGGTGAGCGGCGTGTGGTCCGGTGGGGCCGGCACGTCCAGCGGTTCGGCGGCGTTGGCCATCGCGCCGCCCGTGGCGGCCACGCCGACCGCGCCCGCGCCGATCAGCGCACCGGTGAGGAACGACCGGCGGCGTAAGTTCGGCTGCTCGCTGGTCACGGGGTCCTCCTCGGCTCGGTGATGGCCGCGATGGGCGCCAGCTTCTCGACCAGCTCACCGAGCGTGCCGTTGATCTTCTCGCGGGTGTACCGGGGCAGCCGGTCGACCGGTGTCCAGGTGCCGCCGTGGTCCTGTGCCTTGAGCTCCCGCTGGAACCCGGTCAGCAGGCGGTCCACATCGGACAGTCCGGGGTAGCGGGTGGCGAGTAGCGGGTGCAGCACGCCGAGCACCGCGCGGTCACCGGTCGCGTTGGCGTACGCGGTGGCCAGGTTGGTGCCGCTGCCCTCGTCGGTCTTGCCGGTCAGCTCGAACTGGAGGGTGTTCTCCATGATCTCGTGGGTGCGCAGGCCCATGTCCAGCGCCTCCGGCTCGAACGTCGGCAGGTCGTGCTGGAGGCCGTGCACGAAGGCGTCGAGCTGGTTGGTGTCCTTGAGCACCGTGCCCATGCCGACGCCGTGCCACAGGTCGTACTCCACCCGGTGGAAACCGGTGAACGACGGATCGTTGACGCCGTCGGGCAGGCCGGCCGTGGTGCCATTGATCTCGCCGTCGTAGTCGCCGAAGGCGTCGTAGGCGGCGCCCAGCGTCTCGTAGGTCAGGTGCGCCGGCAGCCACGCCCGCTTCGCGGCCACCACGCCGCCGGACCGCACGGCCGCGTCCAGGGCGTCGGTCTGCCGCACCAGCCGGGCCACACCGCCGACCAGGAACGCCTCGTACCGCTTGATCGGCTCGATCAGGTCGGTGCTGGTCACCGGGAGCGCGCCGGCGTTGGAGGTGGCGTGGCCGCCGATCCGGACCTTCGGGCCGTCGACCGGGTCGGTGTCCTCCATGACGCAGCGGACGGCGTAGGTGCCCGGTCCCAGCGCGATCGGCAGGTCGGCCGTGGTGCCGACGCCCAGCCCGTCCAGCTCGCCGTAGACCTTGCCGTCGTCCGGGCCGCCGACCGCGACGATCTCCGCCTCACCGTTGACCGAGTCGCGGTTGGTCAGCACCAGGGTCTGCGCGCCGCCGTGCGGGTTCGTCCAGCCCCCGCCACAACCGCCGCGGGAGACCGTGATGGTGCCGTCCTGGGCCGCCGACACGGTGGTGCCGCGCGGCCACACCAGCGCGGTGATGCCGGCGGCCAACACCACCACGACACCGACGACCAGTGCCTGCCGCCGGCTCGGCAGCAGCCGGCGCTCGGAACCTTCGTGCACCGCAGGTGCTCCCTTGGGCTCAGGACATGTGCGTGCAGATGGTATGGAGCCGCCCGTCGGGAGTCGACCCGGTCAGACCGGTTCCGGGGTAGATTCACCACGAGTTCAACTACCCGCGGTCAGGACTTCTCCAGGTACTCCGCGCCCTCGTCGTCGACCACTTCGGCCACCATGCCCGCGAGGCCGGAATGGGCTGCCAGGGTGGGGTCCGCATCGACCAGTTCCCGCGCCTCCGCCCGTGCCTGTTCGATCACCTGCTGGTCACGCAGCAGGGACAGCATCCGCAGTGAGCTGCGGCCCGACTGCGCAGCGCCCAGAATGTCACCCTCCCTGCGCATTTCCAAGTCCAGTTGAGCCAGTTCGAATCCGTCCACCGTTGACGCGACGGCGTCCAACCGCTCCCTGGTCGCCGTGCCGGCCGGGACCTCGGTGACCAGCAGGCACAAACCCGGCGCACTGCCCCGGCCGACCCGGCCGCGCAACTGGTGCAGTTGGCTGACACCGAACCGGTCCGCGTCCATGATCGCCATGACCGTCGCGTTCGGCACGTCCACGCCGACCTCCACGACCGTCGTCGCCACCAGCACGTCCACGTCACCGGCGGCGAACGCGCGCATCACGGTGTCCTTCTCGTCGGCCGGCAACCGGCCGTGCAGCACGGCGATCCGCAGCCCGGACAGCGGGCCGTCGGCCAACTGGGGCGCCACCTCGGTGACCGCGAGCGGCGCCCGGCGGTCGGCATCGCCGTCAGCGGGTGGTTCGTCCGGGTCGGCGTCCTCCGCGGTGCCGTCGCCGATGCGCGGGCACACCACGTAGGCCTGGTGGCCCGCCTGGACTTCTTCCCTGATCCGCTGCCAGGCCCGGTCCAGCCACGCGGGTTTCTCCGCCGCCGGCACGACCGACGTGGTGATCGGCGAACGGCCGGCCGGGAGTTCGCGCAGGGCCGAGGTCTCCAGGTCGCCGTAGACGGTCATGGCGACCGTGCGCGGAATCGGCGTGGCCGTCATGACGAGCACGTGCGGGCTGCCGTCGCCGCCCGCCCTGGCGCGCAGCGCGTCCCGCTGCTCGACGCCGAACCGGTGCTGTTCGTCCACCACGACCAGGCCGAGATCGGCGAACGACACCGTCTCCTGGATCAGCGCGTGCGTGCCGACGACGATGCCGGCCGCGCCGCTGGCCGCGTCCAGCATGGCCTGCCTGCGTTGGGCGGTGTTCAGCGAACCGGTGAGCAGCGTCAGGCGTGTCGCCTGGTCCGCGCCACCCAGTTCACCGGCCCGCGCGAGATCGCCCAGCAGCTCGGTCAGCGACCGGGCATGTTGTGCGGCAAGGACTTCCGTGGGCGCCAGCAGGGCGGCCTGCCGGCCGGCGTCGATCACCTGGAGCATCGCGCGCAGCGCGACGACGGTCTTGCCGGACCCGACCTCGCCCTGCAGCAACCGGTTCATCGGGTGCACGCCGGACAGGTCCGCCCGGATCGCCTCGCCCACCTCGCGCTGGCCCTCGGTCAACTGGAAGGGCAGCGTGGCGTCGAAGGCGTCCAGGATGCCGCCCTGCTTCGGCGGGCAGGCCGGCGCCGGCCGGTGCACGGCCGCCGCCCTGCGCTGGGCCAGCACCAGTTGCACGGCCAGCGCCTCGTCCCACTTCAACCGCCGTTCCGCGCGCTTGATCGTGGCCCAGCCGTCCGGCCGGTGGATGCCGCGCAGCGACTCCTCCAGCCCAGGGAGTTCGTGCCTGGCCCGCATGTCGGCCGGCAGCGGATCCTCGGCGCCGTCCCACATGTCCAGCACCTGGCGGACACAGCGGCGGATCGTCCACGTGGGCAGGCCGGCCGCCGCCGGGTACACCGGGATCACCTCGTTCGCGAAGTCCTCCACAGTGGACTCGTCGGAGTCGCCGTCCAGCAACTGGTACTCCGGGTTGGCCAACTGCAACTGGTCCCGGAACCTGGTGACCTTGCCGGCGAACAGGCCCGTGCGGCCGGGCAGCAGCTCCCGTTCCCGCCACGCCTGGTTGAAGAAGGTGCAGGTCAGCGACCGGGTGCCGTCGGTGATCCTGACCTCAAGGATGGTGCCGCGCCTGCTGCGCATGGTGCGCTTGCCGACCCGCTCCACCCTGGCCAGCACGGTGGCGTGCTCGCCGACGGTCAGCCCGGCCACCTTGGTCAGCTCGCCGCGTTCGGCGTAGCGGCGCGGGTAGTGCCGCAGCAGGTCGCCGACGGTGTGCAGGTCCAGGGCGGACGCCAGCGCGTCCGCCGTCTTCTTGCCCAGCGGGCCGTGCAGCGAATCGGTCAGTACCGCCATCCCTACTCCACACCCAGCAGCAGCAGCGAGTCCGGCTGGCCGCCCGGGTAGGCGGTGAACTCCACCTCGCGGTGCTCGGCCCGCAGGTGCTCGGCCAGCGCGTCGGCCAGGCCGGCCGGCGCACCCGCGCCGGGCAGGGCGGTGACGAGTTCGCCGCCACCGGACAGCATCCTGTCCACCAGTCTCCTGGCGGCACCGACAACCGACGCCGCACCGGCCGGACCCGGCTCGATCACCACGATCTCGCCGTCCAGCAGGCCCAACACGTCACCCGGCTGGCACACCCCGACCCAGGTGATGCCCTGCTCGCGCGCCAGCACCACTTCGCCCCTGCGGGTGGCGGCCGCCGCCTCCGCCATCGCCACCACGTCCTCGCCCGGCCGCCGGGTCGCGTCGTGCACGGCCAGCGCCGCCAGGCCCTGCACCGGCGACGCCGTCGGCACGACGATCACGTCCTGGCCCGACCGCACCGCCTCGGCCGCCGCGTCCGCGAGCACGTCGTCCAGCCCGGTCACGTTGGGCAGCACGGTGACGTGCGACGCCTGGCAGCCGGCGATCACCGCGAGCAGATCAGCCGGCTCCGGCCGGGACTCGCCGTCCAGCGACAGCACGTGCGCACCCTCGGCCCGGAACAGTCCAGCCACACCGGGACCGCTGGCCAGCGCCACGATCGCCCGCTCCACGGCGAACCGGGACGTCGCAGCGGCCACCTGGTCGTCGAACCGGACCACGGCGATCCGGTGCGGCCGGCCGATGTCGACGCCCGCCTCGATGGCGGCGCCCACGTCGTTGCAGTGCACGTGCACCGCCCACGAGCCCCGGCCGTCACCGACCACCGAGACACAGTCGCCGAGCCGCAGCAGTTCGGCGCGCAGCCGCCCCGCGTCGGCGTCGGCGACACCGTCCAGGCCGTACATCACCTCGTAGGCGTACTCCGCGGAACCGGCCTCGCGGGCCGTGTGCAGCGTGTCCGCGTCCCGAGGAGTCCGTTGCGCCACAACGGTTTCCGGCACCAGCCTCGGCTCGCCGCCGGCTTCCGCGGCCAGTTCGTCCAGCACCAGCACCAGGCCCCGGCCACCGGCGTCCACCACACCGGCCCTGGCCAGTTCCGGCAACTGGTTCGCGGTGTCGGCCAGCGCCTTGGCGGCCGCCTCGGCCACGCTGTGCAGCACGGTGGCCAGTTCGCCGCCGTCCGCCCTGGCACAGGCCATCGCGGCCGCGTGCAGCACGGTCAGCATGGTGCCCGGCGCCGGGTCGGTGACCGCCTTCGCGGCCAACTCGTCCGCCCTGGCCAGCGCCGAGCGCAGCGCACCCGGCCGCTGGCCCAGCACCTCGGCCAGGCCGCGCAGCACCTGGGAGAGGATCACCCCGGAGTTGCCGTGCGCACCGGCCAGCGCCCCCCTGGCCAGTGCCGTCCACACGTCGGCCGCGGTGCTCTCCTCCGACGTGACCCGCACCACGGCGTCCACGGCCGCGCGCATCGTGGTCAGCATGTTGCTGCCGGTGTCCCGGTCGGCCACCGGGAACACGTTGATCCGGTCGATGGCGTCGCGGTGCTCGTCCAGCGTCCGCACGCACGCCTCCGCCCACCTGCGCACGGCTGCTGCGTCCAGGCCCTGCGGCACCGTAGAAGACCTCCTCGTAGACCGGCCGGCTGCCCACCGAGGGTAGCCGGGGGCGGTTTGCCCGGCCCATTCGCGACGGGTTACCCTGGTCAGGCTTGTTGGGTGTGTGCTGTCCGCACCATCAACCCCTGGACGACCTGTAAGGAGTGTCTGACGTGGCTGCCGTGTGCGACGTCTGTGGCAAGGGGCCCGGCTTCGGCATGTCGGTCTCGCACTCGAACCGGCGTACCCACCGCCGGTTCAACCCGAACATCCAGACCGTCCGGGCGAAGATCGGCCTGTCGCAGCGGAAGCGCATGAACGTGTGCACGTCCTGCATCAAGGCCGGCAAGGTCACGCGAGGCTGACCCCCTGATCCACGCGACGGCCCGGACGTCACCGTCCGGGCCGTTACTGTGCTGTCAGCTCGGCGAGCCGCTTCGCCAGGTGGCGGCGCTCCACGTCGGTCGGCGCCAACTCCACGGCCGCCCGGTACGCCTGTGCCGCCTCGGCCGTCCGGTCCAGCCGCCGCAGCAGGCCCGCCCTGGTCGCCGGCAACAGGTGGTAGCCGTCCAGGACACCGCTGCGGTCCAGGTCGTCCACCAGCGCCAGGCCGGTCTCCAGGCCCTCCGCCATGGCCACCGCCACCGCCCGGTTCAGCGCCACCACCGGTGACGGCGTCAGCTTCAACAGTTGGCCGTAGAGCAGCGCGATCTGCGCCCAGTCCGTCTCCGCCGGGCTCGCCGCCGTGCTGTGGCACGCGGCGATGGCCGCCTGCACCTGGTACTGGCCGGCCCGGCCGCGCCGCAGCGCGCCCTCCAGCAGCGCGACACCCTCGGCGATCCGGTCCGCCGACCACCGGGTCCGGTCCTGCTCCTCCAGCGGCACCAGCTCACCGTCGCCGTCCAGCCGGGCCTCCCGCCGCGAGTCGTGCAGCAGCATCAACGCCAGCAGACCCAACACCTCCGGCTCGTCCGGCATCAGGTCGGCCAGGGTGCGGGCCAGCCGGATCGCCTCGGCGGACAGGTTCA
Source organism: Pseudonocardiaceae bacterium (assembly GCA_035273045.1). Classification (GTDB taxonomy): domain Bacteria; phylum Actinomycetota; class Actinomycetes; order Mycobacteriales; family Pseudonocardiaceae; genus DATEPR01. The sequence continues at coordinate 7,444 of DATEPR010000180.1, forward strand.
GCCGAACCAGGTCCGCGCCCGCGGTGGCCGCGTAGCCCTCGTTGAACAGCAGGTACAGCACGCCCAGCACGGACCTGGTCCGCTCGGGCAGCAGATGCGCCGGCGGCACCCGGTACGGAATGCGGGCGTTGGCGATCTTGCGCTTGGCCCGCACCAGCCGCTTGGCCATCGTCGGTTCCGGCACCAGGAACGCCCTGGCGATCTCGGCCGTGCTCAGGCCGGTGATGGTGCGCAGCGTCAACGCGACCCTGGCCTCGATGGTGAGCGCCGGGTGGCAGCAGGTGAAGATCAGCCGCAGCAGGTCGTCGGCGATGCCGCTGTGGTCGGTGTCCTGGTCGTCACCGCCCGTCCCGAGCAATCCCGCCACCTCCCGCAGCTTCGTCGCCTCCACGGCCGACCGCCGCAACCGGTCCAGCGCGCGGTTGCGGGCGGCCGTGGTGAGCCAGGCGCCCGGGCGGCGCGGGACGCCGTCGCGCGGCCACGTCTCCAGTGCCTGCGCGAAGGCGTCCTGCACGCACTCCTCGGCCAGGTCCCAGTCGCCCGTCATCCGGATCAGCGTGGCCACGATGCGGCCCCGCTCCTCGCGGAAGACGGCCGTGATCTCGGCCTCCGCCGTCATCGCCTCAGTCCTTCGGGAACGGCCTGATCTCGATGGCGCCGAACCGCGCGCACGGATGCCGGGACGCGATCTGGATGGCCTCGTCCAGGTCGGCGCAGTCGATCACGTCGTAACCGGCGATCCACTCCCGCGTCTCGGCGAACGGCCCGTCGGTGAGCAGCACCTCGCTGCCCCGGGTGCGCACCGTGGTCGCGTCGCGGACCGACATCAGTTCCGAGCCGTCCAGCCGCTTGCCCTCGACCTCGGCCAGCCATTCCTCGATCGTCGGGCCGTCGTCGGTCGGCGTGAGGGTGGGGTCGACGCAGACCAGCATCATGTACTTCATGGTGTCGCTCCGTTCGGTGTCGTCGGGGTCATCTCAGCACGACGACGAACGGCGACACCGGAAATGGACCACCCGGCCGGACGGGTTATCCGGCGCGGGTCAGCCGGAGCACCGGGAGCACCCGGTCGGTCTTGCTCTGGTACTTGCCGAATCGCGGCTGGGTCGACGAGATCCGCTGCCAGGCGTCGTCGCGTTCCTGCCCCGTCAACTGGTGGGGCGTCACGGCGACGCGCTGCCCACCGACCTCGATGGACGCCTGGTCCGGGTGCGCGGCCAGGTTGTGGTACCAGGCGGGATGGGTCGCGGCGCCGCCCGCTGACGCGACGACCAGCCAGGCGTCGTCACCGTCGCGGAAGTAAGCCAGCGGTGTGACCACGGTCCGGCCGGAACGCGCGCCGACCGTGGTCAGGTACAGCACGTCCAGACCCTGGAACTTGTCGCCCTTACGCCGATGCTGCCTGATCATCATGCGCTGCACGAACTTGAGGACCGCGTTGGCCTTGCCCGAGGACCGCCGTCCCCTGGTGCCGGCCGGCGTTTTCTGGAAACTCATCGGCCTACGGTAGCCGCCAGTCCACCGGTTCCGCTTCCTGTTCGAGCAGGAGCTTGTTGGTGCGGCTGAACGGCCGCGACCCGAAGAACCCGCCCGCCGCCGACATCGGGCTGGGATGGGCGGACTCGACACACGGCACGGTGCCCAGCAGTGGGCGCAGGTTGCGGGCGTTGCGGCCCCACAGGATCGCCACCATCGGGGTGCGCCGCTCGGCGAGCGCCACGATGGCCTGTTCGGTGATCTGCTCCCAACCCTTGCCCTGGTGCGAGTTGGGCCGGCCGGGCGCGACCGTGAGCGCGCGGTTCAGCAGCAGCACACCGCGTTCGGCCCACGGCGACAGGTCACCGGTGGCCGGCGGCGGGTAACCCAGGTCGTCGCAGTACTCCTGGAAGATGTTGACCAGGCTCTTGGGCAGCGGCCGCACGTCCGGCGCGACGGAGAAGCTGAGGCCCACCGCGTGCCCCGGCGTCGGATACGGGTCCTGGCCGACGATCAGCACCCGCACGTCCTGGAACGGCTGCTGGAACGCGCGCAGCACGTTCTCCCCGGACGGCAGGTAGCGCCGGCCCGCGGCCACCTCGGCACGCAGGAAGTCGCCCATGGCGGCGATCCGGTCGGCGACCGGCGCCAGGGCCTGCGCCCAGTCCGGTGCCACGACTTCGTTGAGGGGACGAGCGACCACGGACGGTCACTCTAGTCCAGCCGGCGCAGCTTGCCCCGGAACACGGCGATGCGGGCGACATAGCCGTCCACGATCTGCTGCCAGGCGTTCTCCGGCACCTCGTAGCCCTCCCGGACCTTCGCCGGCACGCCCAAAGCCATGCGCCGCGCGGGAACGCGGCCGTTGAACGAGACCACGCCACCCGCGCCGAGAATGGCGCCCGGCTCCACGACGGCCCCGTTGAGCACCACGGAACCCGACGCGATCAGGCAGCCGTCACCGATAGTGGCGCCCTCGATGTGCACGTTGTGGCCGATCACGCACTCCCGGCCGATGACGGTCGGCGTGAACTCGGTGCAGTGCACGACAGTGCCGTCCTGAACACTGGTGCGCTCGCCCACCTCGATGTAGCCGTTGTCCCCGCGCAACACCGCCTGCGGCCACACCGACGCGAACGCCCCGAGCCGCACGTCACCGATCACCGTCGCGTCCGGATGGACGTACGCCTCGGCGTCGATGGTCGGCTCCAGATCGCCCAGAGCATAGATCGGCACGACGTCCTCCTAGGGTCCACGGCCAGCGTAGCGATCCGGTGCGCATCGAACTGAACGCAGGCCACAGCGCCCGTCGCCGATCCCGCGGACGCAGGGCTGTACGGCACCGTGGAACCATGCACGAAGGCTCGGCCTCGGGTGCGCGTCCTGGCTGCCCGACCTGGCCGCCGACACTGCGACGACGCCACACCGGCCCTGTCGCATTAGGACAAGCTCACAGCGCCCACACGACTGTCCTCACCTGGCACGAAGCAGGCCCTGCCACGCAGCGACACGCGGTTGCCCGGTCGCCCATGCGTCCGCCCTAGTCCAGTTCCTTGCCCAGGCACCGGCTCGTCGGTGAATGCGCGTGAATGCTGAAGTTGGGCATCGGCCGGTAGCCCGCGGACTCGTACAGGGTCATCGCCTCCGGCTGTTTCGTGCCGGTCTCCAGCACCATCCGCGTGCGGCCGGCGGCCGACGCGGTGCGTTCCAGTTCGGCCAGTATCGCCCGTGCGTAGCCACATCCCCTCGCTCGGGGCGTGACGTACATCCGCTTCAGTTCGGCGTCGGCCGGTGCGGTCTCGGGGTGCTCCCGCCAGCCGCCGCACGCCACCGGTTCGCCCGCCGCGTAACCGACCAGGAACACGCCATGCGGCGGCGCGAACTCGTCCGGCGCGGTGCGGGCGCTGTCGTGGCCGCCGTACAACCCCACGTACACCTGCTGCACCTCGTCGATCAGCAACGCCGCGTCCGGGTGGTCGAGCGGGACCGCCTTGATCACCAGGTCAGGTGCGGGCACGCCAGTGCTCCCAGCCGGCCGGGCGCCGGTAGGGCTGCCCGTCCACGGTGACTCCGTTGCCGCGCAGCACCGTGCCGATCGTGGTCCACCCCTCCGGCACCCCGGACGGTTCCGGGAACGTCGCGGCGAGCGCGTGGTCCTCGCCGCCGGTGAAGACCCAGTGCAGCGCGTCGGCGCCCAGCGCGGTGGCGACGTCGACCAGCCGTTGCGGCACCTCGACCAGGTCGGTGCGCACGTCGATGTGGACGTTCGAGGAATCGGCGATGTGGCCGAGGTCAGCGAGCAGGCCGTCGGACACGTCGACCATCGCGGTCGCGCCCGCCCGCGCGGCCTGCGCGCCGGCCGGGTACGGCGGCTCCGGGGCGCGGTGCGCGCCGACCACGCTGACCGGCGACCGGAAACCGCGGCCCAGCACGGCCAGTCCGGCCG
>DATEPR010000181.1:0-8951 GCA_035273045.1 Pseudonocardiaceae bacterium
CGCCGAGGCCGGTGAAGAAGCCGATCTGCTCGACGACGGTCTGGAGCGTCGTGGTTCCGACCGGCGCGCCAGTCTGCGGCCGGCCGTCGGCCGTCCACAACATGCTGACGATCGGGCCGACCGCGAACCACGCACCGGCCAGAGCCGCCAGCCAACCGGCCCACACCCCGAGGGAGCGCCGCGCGCTGCCGATCAGGATCAGGCCACCCAGCGCGGCGACCGCACCGGGCACGACTTCCAGCCACAACCGTCCTGCGGTCATCGTCCACGTCGCGTTCGGCGTGTACGCGTATCCGAAATGGGGCCCGATGAACGGCACGAGAGCGCCCCACGCACCCAGCAGGAGCACCAGCAAACCACTGGTGGCACCCCTGGTCCTGGGCACCCGCCACGTCGTGGCACCACTCCGGAGCCGATCACCGCTGACCGTGACCATGCTCGATCACCTCGCCTATCCACGCCCGACGCCTACCGTCGGTACCGAGTGGGTACCCGCGGTCGGCGGTGTCAATCGCGTGATTCGTCCTCAGAAGGTGATGTCGCGGACGTCCCTGGCCTGGACGACGTTACCGGTCGTCTGGCCGGTGATCAGGTTGGTGACGCCGCCGTGGTCAGCGCGTTGGACGCTGACCGACGCCGCCCATTCGGCCCGCAGCCGGCGGGCGAAGTCCGGATCGGCGGCCTCGAACTCGGCCAGCCGGGTGGCCAGAGTGCGCACCGGGGCCGATTCCGGTTCGGCGCCTTCGGCGGCGACCAGGTCCCGCACGGCTCCGGCGTGCCCGCGGAACGCCGATCGGACCAGGTCGTAGAGGCTGCCGGCGGCCTTGCCGGCGAGTGAGGTGGCGATCTCGGCCAGGACGGGGTCGAGCATGGGAGCTCCTCGGCGTCGACTCGGCTCAGCGTAGCCGCGGGACCGTCGCCGGGCAGCCGCCTACGGGGTGGTCACCGGTTGCCCGGGTGGCCGGTCGTGGCTGCCGGCGACCCGGTCGAGGGCGGCGCGCAGCGCCGCGCACTGGTTGGAGTCCAGTTCCCGCAACAGATCCGCGTCCAGTGCCCGCGCCACGTTGGCCACCCGGCGCAGCAGGCCGCGGCCGTGCGCGGTGAGTTCGACGAACTGGCGGCGCCGGTCCTCGGTGTGCCGCACCCGGGTGACGGCGTGCAGGTCCTGCAACTCGTCGACCATGTCCACCACGACACTCGGCGCGACACCGACCCGCCTGGCCAGCTCCAGTTGCCCCATCGGCCCGTCCCGCAACAACTCCAGCACCGCGCAGTGCCTGGGCCGCAGGCCGAGCGGCGCCAGCAGGCCGACGAACCGGTGACCGGCCACCTGACCGAGCCGCACCAACTGGAAGCTCACCGAACTCGCCACGGACTCGTCCGGCATGGCTACCCCACCCGTACGGCCCGGACGGTCACCGGGCCGGCGGTCGGGTCCAGCTCGGTGGCCTGGCTGACCCCGTCCGGGGTCAGCACGTCCATCGCCTTGGGCACGGTGCCCGGGTCGGCCGCGCACACCGGGGCGGTGCCGCCCGCCGCGCACACGCCGAACGAGAAGTCCCGCGGTGTCGGGGTGAACGCCCTCGCCTGGTCCGGGCTGAACCCGTCCTGCCCGGTCAGCACCACGGCGAACGACCAGCCGGACGCCGGCGTGCCGAACGTGGCGGCGGGCAGCGCGACGGTGATCGTCCGCGCCACGGTCGACGCCACAACCGCAGGCGTGCCAAGGGAATTCCCGCTCGCGTCGACCCAGGCCGGCGCGGCGAAGCCCTGCACCTCGATGCGCTGGCTCCACGGATCCACCGAGTAGTTCCGGCTGCCGAACGCGGCCGACGTGGACGTGGTGGTGGCGCCCGGGGCGTCCAGGTAGACGTCCAGCAGTTGCGCGCCGATCACGTTGCCGAACGTCGGCGTCAGGGTGCGCAGGGTGGTCCGCAGGAACACCGTCTGGCCCAGGGCGATGACCTGGAAGCGGGTGATGTCGAACGAGCCGGCGGTGAAGTCCGGTGCCGTCGGGTACTGGTAGGTTCCCGGGCCGTCGTCGTCGCCAGCCGGGTCGGTGACGTCGAGAACCGTTGGGCCGCCGACGATGTCGCCGACGACGCTGACCTGTGCGTAGCCGGTGCCGCCGTGCGCCGCCGCCGTCGCGGTGAGCACGTCGGTGCCGAACCCGATGGGCACGGTGGCGCTGAACGAGCCGTCGGCGGCCGCCGTGGTGGTGACGGTGGTGGCCGGGGCGCCGGTGTCCACGTCCGCCGACTCGACCACCACCCGCGCGCCCGGCGCGGTGGTGCCGGTGACGGTGGTGGCCGAACCCTCCACGGTGCCGCCCGCCGCCGGTCCGGTGAGTGTGACCGGCACGGCGGCCGGTGGCGCGTGCCGCACGTAGCGGTCGGTGGTGATCGACGGCCGTTCCCCGATCCGGCCGCTGCCCAGGTCCATGATCAGCCGGACCTCCTGGCCCTGCGCCCAGGACAACGGTGACGCCGAACCGGCCGGCCCGCCGTCGGTGAAGCCGATCGACGCCGTCGTCGGGTCGGCGCCGAACGGGGACGCCGGCAGGTCGGGGTCCTCCCACGCCTGCTCAGGCACCAGGCCGACACCGGAGGAGAACCTGGTCATCGCGGCGAGCAGCGCGCCGGCCGCGGCCGGGCGGCCGGTGGCGATGTCGGACTCGGCGCGCTCGCCGGACAGTACCGGCCACAGGTGCCCGGTGCCCGTGTCGGTGGTCGGCCATGGCCGGCCCTGCGCGGTGCACGAGGTCTGGCTGGGCTGGAAGCAGTCGCCGTAGCCGTCCGCGCTGCCGGCCGCGGCCGACGTGCCGTACCGGTAGTAGCCGGTGCCGCTGGGCGTGCCGACGGAGATCTGCTTGTCCAGCACGGCAAGCGAGGCGGTCACGTCCGGATCGGTCGCGGGCAGTTCGCCCAGCCGCACCAGTTCCTGGAACCCGCCGTCGATCACCTGGCGCTGGTCCACGGTCGGGCCGCCGTTGCCCAGGTTGTACGTGATCGCCGCGTCCGGGTCACCGGTCTTGGCCAGCCGGATGAAGTAGCGCGGCCCGTCCGGTCCGGTGGTGGTGACCGTCCAGTCCTTGACCTGGCGCTGGAAGTCGTCCGCGGTGGCCTGGTAGACCTGTGTCCGTTGGGTGTCGCCGTGCCGGGCCGCGATGGCCGACGCGGCGGTCAATCCGGCGATCTCGGCGGCGATGGTGGACGGCGAGAAGCCGGACTGCTCCTCCCATCGCTCGACGCCGAAGCTCGGGCCGTGCGCGACGAGGAAGTCGGCGGCCGGCCGGACGTGGTCCGTCCACAGTGTACTGTCACCGCCGAGTCCGGACTGGAAGGCCATCAGGATCGGATAGGCCGTCTCGTCGAGCTGGTCGCCACCGGTGTCCGGCGCGGCCTTCCCGTTCAGCAGCGAGTTGCGCGGTATCCGGCCGTCCGGCAGTTGCTGGCGCTCCAGCAGGAACCGGGCCGTGTCCCGCGCGGTGGCGACGTCGCCGTCGGCGAGCAGTCCGGTGAAGACCTCGTAGGTGTCGCGGGAGAACACCTCGCGGTAGGACCCGAAGTACACCGGCCTGCCGCCGACCAGCGTGCCGGCCTGCACCGCCTGACCCCACGGACTGGCCAGGGACGCCGCGATCGCACCGGGAAACGTCTTGTCCTCACTGGCTTTCAGCACGTTCGCCGATAAGAAGTAGTGCGCGGCCACAGTGGTGACGCCGGGCAGCCGACTCGGCGGCTGGCGCAGCGACCGGTCGTACGCCTGCCAGCCCCGCACGTACGCGGTGGCCGTGGTGCCGAACGACCGGGCCAGTGACGCGCCCGCGGTGCCGGTCGCCGCCCGCTGGGTGCGGCCGAAGCCGAGGGCGAGCGTGATGTCCCCGCCCGGCCGTGGCGTCACGTCGGACACGGCCACGATGTGCCCGTCCGGCGCGCTGGCCGACGTCGTGCCGAGCGTGTGGGTGGCGTCCAGGGAGGTCAAGCCGTCGCTGGCGGTGCCGGCGTAGCCGACGGTGGCCGCGCCACCCGCGGTGGAGCGCAGCGCCATGAAGGTGGGCACGGCGTAGTCCCGGTTGGCCGCCTGGCTGACCGTCCCGGTGTCGAACACCACCGGCCCGGCCGGCGTGACCACACCGGTGTCCGCGCCGCCGTTGTCGGTGCCACCGCCGCCGTTGCCGTTCACGTGCGCGTCCAGCCGGGCGTACACGTGCAGCCCGCCGACATCGGTGTGGCTGCCCGATGTGGCGCGCAGCCGGGTGTGCAGCAGGACGGTGTCCCGGGCCGGGTCGGTGACGTAGGTGGTGACGAGTTGGTAGCCGTGCCGGGCACTGGTCGCGGTGACCGTGCAGGCCATGCCGGTCGGGTCGGCGGCCACCGTGTAGGTCAGGTCGCGGGTCTGCAGGTCGGTGAAGGCGTGCCCGTCGGTGACGACGTACTGCAGGGTGCCGACGTTCGTGTTGTCGATGGTCGGCTCGTACACGTCGGAGAGCACCCCGCCGGCGACCGTGTACCAGACCTTCGACCGGGTGCCGGCCGCCGTGCCGACGCAGTCCTTGCGGGCCAGGTCGAAGAACGACGGAACGCCGGGGCCGCCGGCCGCGGTGCCGGTGGCCGCCGCCGCGGGGACGGCGGTGAGGGTGAGCGCGATCGCCGCGATCGCCGAACCGAGCCTGGTCGCCGTTGACCACATAGCCGCGCCCCTCCCAGCCGAAGGCAAGCCTGGATATGTTGTCGCCGGCAACGAATTGCGTCAAGCCCAGATGTTGGCACCGGATGCGACCGCGTACCGGTCGATCTCGGCCAGCTCGCCGTCGGTCAGCGCCAGGTTCGCCACCGCGCCGACGCTGTCCTCCAGCTGTGCCACGCTGCTCGCCCCGATCACCGCGGACGTCACGGTCGGCTGGCGCAGCACCCAGGCCAGCGCGAGTTGCGCCAGCGACCGGCCACCCTCGGCGGCGGCCTGGTTCAGCGCCCGCACCCTGGCCAGCCGGTCCGCGGTGAGCCGTTCCCTCGGCAGGAACGGCGACGTGGCCGCCCGCGAATCCGGCGGCACGCCGTCGGCGTAGCGGTCGGTCAACAGGCCCTGAGCCAGCGGCGAGTATGCGACACAGCCGATGCCCAGCTCGCCGATCGCCGGCAGCAGTTCCGGTTCCGGCCCTCGGTCGAACATCGAGTACGCGACCTGCTGGGTGAGCAGCGGAGTGCCCAGGTCACGCAGGATCGCGGCGGCCCGCCTGGTCTGCTCGGCGTCGTAGTTGGAGATGGCGGCGTACAGCGCGCGACCGGACCGGACGGCCGTGTCCAGCGCGCCCATGGTCTCCTCCAGCGGGGTGTCCGGGTCCGGGCGGTGCGAGTAGCAGACGTCCACGTAGTCCAGGCCGAGCCGGCGCAGCGACTGGTCCAGGCTGGCCAGCAGGTGCTTGCGGGAACCCCACTCGCCGTACGGGCCGGGCCACATGCCGTAGCCCGCCTTGGTCGAGATCACCAGTTCGTCCCGGTACGGCCGGAAGTCCTCGGCCAGCAACCGGCCGAAGACCGACTCGGCCGCACCCGGTGGTGGGCCGTAGTTGTTGGCCAGGTCGACATGCGTGACGCCGAGATCGAACGCCCGCCGGAGCACCGCCCGCTGGGTCTCCAGCGGGCGGTCCGGACCGAAGTTGTGCCACAACCCCAGCGACACGGAGGGCAGCAGCAGGCCGCTGCGCCCGCAGCGGCGGTATGCCATTGACGAGTACCGGCCGGACGCCGCCTGGAAGCTCACCCGCGGCATCCTCGCACAGGTCTAGACCGCCGTGGCGGCGGCGACCCGGGACGTGTGCCGGATCCACCACAGGCCCAGGATCGGCAGCACCACGGGGACGAACCCGTAGCCGTCGCCGTACAGCGACCACACCGTCGAGTCGGGGAAGGCGCTGGGCACCAGCACGCTGGCCGTGCCCACCGCCAGCACGCCGATCAGCTCCACCGTGCACGAGACCGTCGCCACCCGGCGGGACGTGCGGCTGCCGCGGGCGAAGCAGACGGTGGCCACGATGTAGAACACGGCGGCCACGGCGGACAGCACGTAGGCCAGTGGCGCCTCGTGGAACTTGGTGGCGATCTGCACCGCCGACCGGGCGGTCGCCGCCAGCGCGAAGATCGCGTACACCGCGATCAGCAGCCGGCCCGGCCCGGCGCGGGTCGCCGTCCGCCGCTCAGCCACCGGACCACACCTGGTTCATGCGCACGATGATGACAGGAACGACCAGACACCCGACCAGCAGGACGCCGACGCCCCACCGGCTGCGCTCGGTCAGCGACCACCACACCGCCGCCGGCAGGATCACCACGCCGGCGACGAGGTAGCCGACGAACGTCACGCCGGACACGTGCCGGTGCGCGGTCACCAACTCGACCAACCCGGCGACGGCGAGCACCAGCAGGCCGAGTTCGATCACGCCCAGCGCGCCCAGCAGCCACCGCCTGCCCACCGGCCGGGACAGCATCAGCAGCACCAGGGACCACACGGCGCACAGCAGCGACGCGACGAGCAGGATGGTGTCGAGCGGGTGGAGCACCACGCCAGTATCGGCCCCCGACCTGGGCCGTCGTCTTCCGGGGCTACGCCACGAGCGGAACCGGCACCGGCCGCGCCGGCGTGGTCCTAGGGTGACGGCGTGCCCATGGTCGAGGCGAACGGGATCACCCTCTACTACGAGACGCACGGCGACGGCCCGCCGCTGGTGCTGATCCTCGGCCTGGGCGCCGACGTCAGCGTGTTCCAGCCGTTCGTGCGCGATCTGGCCGCACACCACCGGGTGCTGGCGTTCGACAACCGGGGCGCCGGCCGGTCCGCCAAGCCGCGCGAGCCGTACACGGTGCCGATGATGGCCGACGACACCGCCGGCCTCATCCAGGCGGTCGGCATGGCGGGCGCGGACGTCATGGGCCTCTCGCTCGGCGGTCGGATCGCCATCGAACTGGCGGTCCGGCACCCGGAACTGGTCGGCCGCCTGGTGCTGGTGTCCACGGCCGCGCGGGTGATCCGCACCCCGCGGCGGTTCCTGGTGATGCACGTGCTGACCCGCATCCGCCGGGGCGGCGGCCGGTACCCACAACCCCGGTACGCGTTCGTCCGGCAGCGGCAGGCCGCCGAACGCTACGACGGCCGGCCGGCGCTGTCCCGGATCCACGTGCCCACGGTGATCCTGCACGGCAGGGCGGACCGCAGCACGCCCTTCTTCCTCGCCGAGGAACTGCGCGACGGCATCGCGGGTTCGACGCTGGTCCCGTTCACCGGCGGCCACCGATTCCTGCTGTCCGGCGACGAGCGGCAGCGGTTCCACGACGAGCTGGCCGCGTTCCTCGCCACCTGACAACCGGTCCGGCTGGTCAGCGGGAGTGCCATTCCTTGGCCAGCATGGCGTAGACGAGTTCGTCGGTCCACTCGCCCTTGACGAACTCGTTCTCCCGCAGGTGCGCCTCAAGGCGCATCCCGGCCTTCGCCAGCACCCTGGCCGACGCGGTGTTGCGGCCGTCACAGCGGCCGCACACCCTGTGCATGCCGATCTGCTCGAAACCCAGGCGCAGCAACGCGATGGCGATCTCGGTGGCGTAGCCGCGGCCGTGGTGGTCCGGGTGCAGGACGTAGCCGAGTTCGCCCTGGCCGTGTTCGACGCTCGCCCAGCCCAGGTTCGCGGTGCCGATCAGCTCACCGGAGGCGCGCAACTCCACGGCCATCGCGAGCGCGTCGTTGAACTCGTCCATCCGCCGCTGGTTCACCCGCTGCGCCAGTGCTTCCCTGACCTCGGCGCGGCTCCGGGGACCCCAGTACAGGTACCGGGTGACGTCCTCCCGCGACTGGATCGCGTACACCGCGTCGAGGTCGGTCATGCGGAAGGGCCGCAACGACAGGCGTTCGGTGCGGATCGGGTACGCGGGGGTGAACACGCCGCGAGCCTACGCGCAAGTCCCGTGCCGATGGTGGTGCCACAACCACCGACACATCCCGGCCGGAAACGCCAGAATGGCCCCATGAGTGGGGAGCGACGGCCGGGACTGCTCCGGCTGGCCGGGTGGGGTGTGCCGCTGTCGCTGACGGCGATGGCGGCGGTGGCCGTGTTCTGCGTCGTGGTCACGTCCGCCGCCGTCGTGGTGGTCACCGTCGGCATCCCGCTGACGTTGCTGTCGGTTCCGTGGCTGCGGTCGATCACCGACTGGCACCGGCTGTGGGTGACCAGGACGCTCGGCGTGCCGGTCGCCCGGCCGTACCGGCCACTGCCCGAACGCGGCCGGCTGGCCAGGGTGCGGGCGATGCTGACCGACCCGGCGACCTGGCGGGACCTGCGCTGGGTGCTGGTGAACGGCACCGCCGGTGTGTTCCTGGTCCTGCTGCCGATCACCTTCGCCGGCGGTGTCGTCTGGTTCGCGGTCGCCATGCCAGTGCTGGTCGGGCTGCTGCCCGCCCGCCCGGGCAACGACGTCAGCGGCCTGCACCTGACCACGCTCGGCTCGGCCATCCCGGTCGGCGTGCTGCTCGGCGTGGCCTGCGCACTGCTGTTCCGGTTCACCACCCGGCCGCTGTTCCGCGCCTACGCCCGGCTGGTCCGGTGGGGCCTCGGGCCACCGGAGAAGACCCGGCTCGCCGACCGGATCGCGCAGCTCACCGAATCACGCGCCGAAACGGTGGACACCCAGGCGGCCGAACTGCGCCGGATCGAACGGGACCTGCACGACGGCGCCCAGGCCCGGCGGGTGTCCCTGGGCATGAGCTTGGGAATGGCGGAGCACCTGCTGGCCTCCGACCCGGACGCGGCGGGCGAACTGCTCGCCGAGGCCCGCGAGGCCACGGGCCTGGCCCTGGCCGAACTGCGCGACCTGGTGCGCGGCATCCACCCGCCGGTGCTGGCCGACCGGGTCGCGCAGCTCACCGAGTCCCGCGCGGAGACCGTGGACACCCAGGCCGCCGAA
>DATEPR010000182.1:0-10459 GCA_035273045.1 Pseudonocardiaceae bacterium
CGGCCGGTGTCGCCGCCGCCCACCTCACCGCGGGCGCGCCGCGATGGCTGGCCGTGCCCTACGGCGTCGGCTGCTTCGGGCTGGTGGCCACGGTCGCCTTCCCCACCAACGCCATCGGCACCGCCGCCACGGTGGACACCGTGCTGCACCGCTACGCGGCCGGGTTGTTCTTCGTCAGCCTGCCGGTGGCCGCCGCGCTGTCGCTGCGCCACCATCCGAACCGGGCCGGCCGCCTGCTCACCGCGGCCAGTGTCCTGATCGGACTCGCGTTCCTGGCCAGCCACCTGCGGCAGATCGCCGCCGTGCTGCCGCGCGGCATCGCCGAACGCGCCCTGCTCGTCGTGGACATCGTCCTGCTGGCCGTACTGGCCGCACCGAGGAGGGCGGCCCGATGATCACCGCCGGCATCCTCCTCGCCACCGTCGCGGCCTGCCTCTACGGTGTCGCCGCCGCACTGCAACACCAGGCCGTGCACACCGTCTCCCGGGACACCGGCCGGCTGCGCCTGGCCCACCTCACCGGCCTGCTCCGGCAGCGCCGGTGGCTGGTCGGCTGGGTCGCCGAGATCGTCGCCGCCGCCGTGCACGTGGTGTCGCTGGCGCTGGCGCCGCTGTCCGTGGTGCAGCCCATCGGGGTGGTCGCCATCGCACTGGCCGCGCTGCTGTCGGCCCGGCTGTCCGGGGTGCCGGCCGGCCGCTCCACGATGGTCGCCGTCGTGGTCACCGCGCTGGGTGTGGGCATGTTCCTGCTGTCCGCCGCACCGCACGCCAGTGCCGCGCCGGTTCCGCCGATGGCGGCCGGGCGGGTGCTGCCGCTGACCGGTCTGGCGGTCGGGGCGCTGGTGCTGGCCGCCGTGCTGGTGCGCGGCCGGGCCAGGTGCCCGCTGTTCGCCACCGCGGCCGGTGTCGCGTTCGGCACGGTGTCGGTGCTGACCCGCGTCGTCGCCGAGCGGATCAGGGTCGCCGGCATCGGCGGGATGCCGCCGGTGCCCACGGCGGTCACCGTGATCGGCGGGCTGATCGCGATCGGCGTCGGCGCGGTGTGCGTGCAGCAGGCGTACGCCAGCGGCCGGCCGGACACCGTGCTGGGCTGCCAGACCGTCGTCGACCCGCTGATCGGCGTGCTGTTCGGCGTGTTCCTGTTCCACGAGGCCACCGGCGCGACGCCGGTCAGCGTGCTCGGCCAGGTGGCCGGCGGCCTGCTCGCCACGTTCGGCGTGGTGATCCTGGCCCGCCGCGCCGAACCGGCCAAGCCCGTCCATCCACCAACCAGGAAGCAGGCCATGGACCGTCCACTTCGGATCATCATTGGCGCGGACACCTACCCGCCGGACGTCAACGGCGCCGCCCGGTTCGGTCACCAGCTCGCCACCGGCCTGGCCGGCCTCGGCCACGACGTGCACGTGCTGTGCCCGTCGGACACCGGCCCGGCGGACGTGTCGACCGACACGGGCGTGACCGTGCACCGGCTGGCGTCGCACCGGACACCGTGCCACCCGACGTTCCGGGTCACCCTGCCGTGGTCGGCGACCAGGATGGCGGGCGACCTGGTCGACGGACTGGCGCCGGACGTGGTGCACGTGCAGGCCCACTTCAGCGTGGGCAGGGCACTGGTGCGGTCGGCCGCCGACCGGGGCGTGCCGGTGATCGCGACCAACCATTTCATGCCGGAGAACCTGCACGGCCACCTGCGGGTGCCCGGTTGGCTGCGGTCCGGGGCGTCCCGGCTGGCCTGGCGCGACCTGGGCCGGGTGCTGGCGCCGGCCAGGGTGGTCACCGCGCCGACGCCGACCGCCGTGCACATGTTGTGCGAGCAGGGTTTCGCCGGCCGGGCGCTGGCCGTGTCGTGCGGTGTCGACCTGGACCGGTTCGCCTCGACCGGCCCCGGTGACGGCCGGACCGTGCTGTTCGTCGGCCGGCTGGACGAGGAGAAGCGGGTGCACGAGCTGATCCGGGCGGTCGCGCTGGTGCCGGGCATCCGTGCCGAGGTGGTCGGCGACGGGTCGTGCCGGGCGGAACTGGTCGCGCTGGCGCGGACCCTGGGCGTCGCCGACCGGGTGCGGTTCCTCGGGTTCGTCAGCGAGACCGAACTGGTCGCCGCCTACCACCGGGCCGCCGTGTTCTGCATGCCGGGCGTGGCCGAGTTGCAGAGCCTGGCCACGATGGAGGCGATGGCCGCCGGCCGGCCCGTCGTGGTCGCCGACGCCGTGGCGCTGCCGCACCTGGTCGAGCCGGGCCGCAACGGCTGGCTCTACCCGCCCGGCGACGTCCCGGCACTGGCCGGCCGGCTGGCCTCGGTGTTCGACGAGCCGGGGGCGCTGGCCGCGATGGGCGCGGCCAGCCGGGAACTGGTCGAACGGCACGACGTCCGGCACAGCCTGGCCACCTTCGAGGGCCTCTACCGCAGCGTCATCGGCACCGACGGAAATTCCGCCGAGATCGTGTCGCCGCGAGTGTCCTTCCGGACTGTCGGCGTTCGTCCCTAGGGTGCGGACCAGCGATCGGCGCTGGGCACACCACAGGAGGAGCAGCCATGCCGCAGTACGTCGCGCTCACCTACACCCGGGACGTCGACTGGACGCAGCCCGAGTTCGCGCAGGAGATGAAGGACTACGCCGAGTTCGGCCAGGCCGCGGCCGCCGTGATCCGGGGTGGCAACGCGCTGTACCCGACGGCCACCGCCACCACGGTGCGGGTGACCGGCGGCAAGGGTGGTGACGTCGTCACCAGTGACGGGCCGTACGCGGAGACGAAGGAGGCGCTGACCGGCTACTACCTGCTGGAATGCGCCGACCTGGACGAGGCGGTCAAGATCGCCGCCCAGATCCCGGCCGCGTGGGACGGGGCCGTCGAGGTCCGTCCGGTGATCCAGTTCGGCTGACGGGCGCTGGCAGTGGGGACCGGTGACGCGGTCGCGCGGCTGGTACGCGAGGAGGGGACTCGCGTGCTGGCGACGCTCGTCCGCGTCACCGGCAGCGTCGACCTGGCCGAGGACGCGGCGCAGGACGCCGTCGTCCGGGCGCTGGAGACGTGGCCGAGGGACGGCGTCCCGGACAACCCGCGGGCGTGGCTGCTGGTGACCGCGCGGCGGCGGGCCGTCGACCTGATCCGCCGCGAGGCGCGGCGGCCGGTCAAGGAGGCCGCGGCCGACATGATGACGAACTGGTCCGAGCCGGCGGAGCCGTCCGAGGACGTGATCCGGGACGACCTGCTGCGGTTGGTGTTCACCTGCTGCCACCCGGCGCTGTCGCTGGACGCGCAGGTGGCGTTGGCGCTGCGCACGCTGGGCGGGCTGGCCACGGCGGAGGTGGCCAGAGGGCTGATGGTGCCCGAGGCCACCATGGCCAAACGGCTCACCCGCGCGAAGCAGAAGATCGCCCAGGCCAGGATTCCGTACCGGGTGCCGGCGCCGGAGGAACTGCCCGGCCGGCTGGCCGGTGTCGCCGCCACCGTCTACCTGATCTTCAACGAGGGCTACGCGGCCGCCGCCGGTGCCGACCTGATGCGCGTCGGGCTGACCGCCCAGGCCGTCCGGCTGGCCAGGCTGCTCGCCGAACTGATGCCGGACGAGCCGACCGTGCTCGGGCTGCTCGCCCTGCTGCTGTTGCAGGACTCGCGGCGGGCCGCGCGGCTCGACGGCGGCCGGCCGGTGCTGCTGCCCGACCAGGACCGCCGCCGCTGGGACCGCGAGGCGATCAAGGAGGGCGTGGAACTGGTCGGCGCCGCGCTGCGCCGGACGCCGGAACGGCCGGACAGCTACGTGGTGCAGGCGGCGATCGCGGCCTGCCACGCGCTGGCCCCGTGCTACGACGCGACCAACTGGGACGCCGTGATCTCCTGGTACGACGTGCTGCTGACCGTGCAGGACACGCCGGTGATCCGGCTGAACCGCGCGGTCGCGGTGGCCGAACGGGACGGTCCGGCCGCCGGCCTGTCGCTGGTGGACGCGATCACCGGCCTGGACACGTACCCGTGGTGGCACGCCACCCGGGGCGAACTGCTGCGCCGCGCCGGCCGCCCGGCCGAGGCCCGCGTGGCCTACCAGCGGGCGCTGGCCGCCGGCATGAGCGGGCCGCAGGCCGAACACCTGCGCGGGCGGCTGGCCGGACTGCCCGACTAGAATCTCGTTCGGTCAACCGAGGGAGATCAGGTGGACGAGCGGGACCTGCTGGACATCCTGGCCACCGTGCGGGACTTCGTCCGGGACGAGGTGGTGCCGGCCGAGGAGGCGATCGAGGAACACGACGCCATCCCGGACCGGATCCGGCGGCAGGCCGCCGCCATGGGCCTGTTCGGTTTCGCCATCCCCACCCGCTACGGCGGACTCGGCCTGGACGAGGTCGAGGAGGCCAGGCTGGTCATGGAACTGGGCTACACGACACCCGCGTTCCGCTCCCTGTTCGGCACCAACAACGGCATCGCCGGCCACGTCCTGCTGGAGGGCGCCACCGAACAGCAGCGGGAGCGGTTCCTGCCGAAACTGGCCAGCGGCGAGTGGACCGCGTCGTTCGCGCTCACCGAACCGGAGGCCGGCTCCGACCCGAGCACGCTGACCACCGCCGCCCGCCGGGACGGTTCGGACTGGGTGATCAACGGCAGCAAGCGGTACATCACCAACGCGCCGACCGCCGACGTGTTCATGGTGTTCGCCCGCACCGACCCGGACGCCAGCGCCACCAAGGGAATCTCGGCGTTCCTGGTGGAACGCGACCGGCCGGGGCTGGGCGTCGGACCGAAGGACCGCAAGATGGGCCAGGCCGGCGCGCTCACCGCCGACGTGCACTTCGAGGACGTGCGGGTGCCGGCGGCCAGCCTGATCGGCGACCAGCCCGGTCTCGGCTACGCGACCGCGCTGCGCTGCCTGGCCCACGGGCGGATCCACATCGCCGCCCTGTGCGTCGGCCTGATGCGGCGGCTGGTGGACGAGTCGGCGGCCTGGGCCGCGTCCCGGCACCAGTCCGGGCGGCCCATCGGCGAGTTCCAACTGGTGCAGGGAATGCTGGCCGACTCGCAGACCGACCTGATGGCGGCGCGGGCGCTGGTGCTGGAGACCGCGCGGGCGTACCGGTCGGGCGAGGATCGGCGGATCGGGCCGTCGTGCGCCAAGTACTTCGCCAGCGAGGCCGTGTGCCGGGTCGCCGACCGGGCCGTGCAGATCCACGGGGGAGCGGGTTACATCCGAGGGGTGCCGGTCGAGCGGCTGTACCGGGACGCCCGGCTGTTCCGGCTGTACGAGGGCACCAGCCAGATCCAACAGTTGATCATCGCACGGCAGGTGCTGCGGTCGGTCCAGGGCTGACCCGGACAGGACAGCGGGGCCGCCGGCCCCCACGGACGGCGGCACCGCTGATTGCCGCGTGTCAGGTCTGCCCCCTGGCGACGCCTGCTAGGTCTTGGGTGGCTTGGTCGTCGTGGTCGTCGTGGTCTTCGGCGGCTTCGTCGTCGCCGTCGTGGTGGGCGCCGTCGTGGTGGGCGCCGTCGTGGTCACCGGTGCCGTGGTGGCCGTGGTCGGCGGTGCGGTGGTGGTCGGCGGTGCCGTCGTGGTTGCCGGTGCCGTGGTGGTCGAGGCCGGCAGGGCGGTGCCGTTGCTGGCCGACTGGGTCAGTTCCAGCAGCGGGAAGGCGCGGTGCCGCCGGGGTGGGACGAGGAAGTTCTGGCGGCGGGTCGCGGTGAGGAACCGCTCCAGGCCGTTGTCCAGCGGGTTGACCGCGAACGCCGCCTGGAGGTCCAGGGACGCCTGATCGGTGCGGATCGTGGCGAAGAAGTCCGCGGTCGGGACGAAGATCGTGAACTGGAGCTTGGGCACCGTGCCATTGGTACCCGGCACGACCAGCGTCGACGGGATGTCCATCTTGTCCATGCCCGGGCCGTCCATCCGGATGTGCAGCGGGGTGCCGTCGGTCGCCCGGGTGAACCGCTGCAGACACGAGAGATGGCCGAGGCGGTGTTCGTTGTTCAGCGTGCTGATGCCCTGGGCGTTCGCCGCCGCGTCGTTGATGCCGTTGTTCAGGTTCGGCAGCCACGCCGGACCGCCGCCGTTGAGGAACGGATCGCTGCCGTTGCCCAGGGAGGGCGGCGGGTTCGACCGGTACATGTACTGGACCCGTTCCAGGTACGTCTCGTCCGTGGCGGCGCCGGCCTCACCGGCTCGCGCGTAGTACGCCTCCAGGTCGAGGATCACGTGCGAGAGGTGCTGGATGCAGCCGTTGTCGAAATAGCTGCCCGGTGACGCGGTGGCCAGGTTCATGCCGGCGTTGCCGCCGCCGAACGTCACCGCGCTGGCCGGGCCGGCGCCGGCGGTCTGCTGGTCGCCGAAGCCCATCCACATCGGCGACTCGGGGTTGATCCGGTCCTGGTAGTAGAGGTCGTCCTCCTCGGCCATCGTCTTGGGCATGCCCTGCTGCACGAACTGCACCCGCCGCTCGTTGAAGATGAACGGCAGCGACGGCGAGGGCGTCGCCGTACCGGCGAGCGTGTTGCTCCCGGCGAGCCAGTCCAGCACGTCGGTGATGTTGGCCGTGGTGTCGCTGCGCACGGTCAGCAGGATGTCGGTGCCACCGATTTCCGGCGTGAAGTCGAACTTGCGCTTGACGATGCCCGGCTGGCCGGCGTCGGTCGGCGCGGGGACCGCCTCCTCCAGCACGAAGCGGGTGTTGTCCTTGGTGAGCCGGGGAATGTTGGCGAACGCCACTCCGCCGGCACCCAACCCGCTGGGCAGCCAACTGAAGTACCCCCGGCCGTAGGACACGATCACCATCACACCGGACGGGCTGAACGGGTAGGCCGTCTCGATGGTCGTCAGCGCGTTCTCGAACGCCGTCTGCTCGGCCAGCGTCGGCGTCCGCCGAAGGTCGATCGTCTGGAAGATCGTGAACACCGGCCCGAACTGGACCATGACTCCGTCAACGCTGCTGGCAGGAGCGATGTAGGAGCTGAGGTCGAACTGGATGTCCGGCAGGGTGGTCGCGGCCAGGGCCGGTCGCATCGGGCTCCACGCGATCTCGTCGAGCATGGCCAGGAACGTCGCTGCCGTGCCCATCGCTCCAGCCTTGAGCACCGTGCGACGCCCCAGGCGTCTGGGTGGTTTGTCCTTGTTTCTCTCGTGTGCCATCCTGGCTCCCTGTGGTGGCTACTAACCAAGCGGGCTGCAAAGTAGCCAAAAAGGGACGCTCCGTCTAGAAAGAATTTGGGGGCTTTTACCGTATCAATCACCCCCAAAATGAGTGGGGGCCGAACGAACCGGGGCCATTCGGGTGAAACCGTGTAACGGAACCGCGGGTCAGCGGGGCAGGTGGGCCGCCTTGCCGGACATGCCGGCCAGCGGGTCGCCGTCGGCCTCGAACCGGTCGGCCACCTCGTCGGCGACGAAGGTCAGGTCGCTGACGGTTTCGCAGTTCTGGACCTCGTCCCACGTGACCGGCGTGGAGACGGTGGGCAGGTCGCGGGCGCGCAGCGAGTATGGGGCCACCGTGGTCTTGGCGGGCCGGTTCTGGTCCCAGTCGACGAACACCTTGCCGGCGCGGCGGTTGCGCGCCATCACGGCGGTCACCAGGTCCGGGCGCTCGTCCGCCAGCCTGGTCGCGACACCCTTGGCGTATCTGCTGGTCTGCTCGGCCGAACTCACCCGCACCGGAACGTAGACCTGCAAACCCTTGGAGCCACTGGTCTTCGGGAACCCGGTCAGGCCGTCCTCCCGCAGCACCTCGTTGATCAGCTCGGCCACCCGGCAGCACTCCACCAACGTGGCCGGCTCGCCGGGGTCCA
The DNA here is from genome assembly GCA_035273045.1 of Pseudonocardiaceae bacterium. Taxonomy (GTDB): domain Bacteria; phylum Actinomycetota; class Actinomycetes; order Mycobacteriales; family Pseudonocardiaceae; genus DATEPR01. The sequence goes on from DATEPR010000182.1 coordinate 7,764, forward strand.
GGTCGAACACCACCAGGTCGGGCACCCGCTTGCCGCCCTTCGGCCCGACCGTCCACTGTGGCACGTGCAGTTCCAGCGCTGCGAGGTTGCCGGCCCAGATCAGCGTGGGCAGGTCGTCGATCAGCGGGTAGTCCGCGGTCTCGCTGCCGTCCTTGGTGCTGTTCGGCGTCGCCAGCCGGACCGTGCGGACCCAGTCCGGGGCGTGCCGGGACACGTCCTTCTCGAAGAACGAGTTGCCGTCCACGCCGTTGGGGTAGCGGCGGAACGTCACCGGGCGGCCGGCCAGGTGCGGCAGGATCGCCGGCGCCACCCGGCGGTAGTAGTCGATCACCTGGCCCTTGGTGAAGCCGTCGTCCGGGTAGAGCACCTTCTCCAGATTGGTCAGCCGCAGGTGCCGGTCGCCGACCCGGACGGTGATCGGTTCGGACGACTTGGCGCGCTCGCCCTTGCGGCGCACCATCCACTCGTCCTTGTCGTCCCGCCCGGTCTGCCAACCCGGCTGCCGCTGCTTGCGGAAGAACACGAACCCGCCGTCCACCTGGGAGCCGTGCAGCACGACCTCGACCTCGTCGTCGCGCCACTTCACCGTCTCGTACCGGCCGCGGTCCCAGATCCGCATGTTCCCGGCGCCGTACTCGCCGGCCGGGATGTCGCCCTCGAACTGGGCGTACTCCACGGGGTGGTCCTCGGTGTGCACGGCGAGCCGGATCACGCCGGGCTCCCGGGGCAGGCCCTTGGGCACCGCCCACGACACCAGCACGCCGCCGCGTTCCAGCCGGACGTCGTAGTGCAACCGCCGCGCGTGGTGTTCCTGGATCACGAACACGTCGTCGTCGCCCGTGGGCAGCGGACCGGCGTCGGGCACGGGTTCCGGGGTGCGGCTGGCGTCCCGCTTCCGCCGGTACTCGTCCAGGTCGGGCACAACACCACGCTAACGCTCGGCCACCGGTGGCGCACGCAATCAACGGGGCGAACCCGCGATCACCGGTCCGCGTAGGTACCGTCGGCGTGGTGACCACTGTCGCCGCCGTGCACGGGGTGTTACCACCTCACCGGTACCCGCAGTCCGAATTGACCGATCTGTTCCTGCGGCTGTCGGCCCCGGACGACGGCCACACCGCACTGGTCCGCAGACTGCACGGCAGCGCCAGGGTCGCCACCCGCCATCTCGCGCTGCCCATCGAGCGCTATCCCGGCCTGGCCGACTTCACCGCCGCCAACGACGCCTTCCTCGACGCGGCCGTCGATCTGGGCGCCGACGCGGTGGCCGCCGCGCTGGACCAGGCCGCGCTGGAGGCGCAGGACGTCGACCTCGTGGTGTCCACCACGGTCACCGGCATCGCCGTGCCGTCGCTGGACGCCAGGATCGCCGCGCGCCTCGGCTTCCGCGCCGACGTGAAGCGGGTGCCGATGATGGGGCTGGGCTGCGTCGCCGGTGCCGCCGGGATGGCGCGGGTGCACGACTACCTGCTCGGCCATCCCGGGGACGTCGCCGTGTTCGTGTCGGTGGAACTGTGCTCGCTCACCGTGCAGCGGGACGACCGGTCGGTGGCGAACGCGGTGGCGTCCGGCCTGTTCGGTGACGGCGCCGCCGGCCTGGTCATGGTCGGCGGGCGGCGCGCCACCCGGCACCCGGGACCGGAGGTGGTGGACACCCGCAGCCACCTGTTCCCCGACACGGAACGCTCGATGGGTTGGGACGTGGGCAGTTCCGGCTTCCGGATGGTCCTCGGGCCGGAGGTGCCCGAGCTGATCAGGGCCAACCTGGCCGACGAGGTCAAGGGCCTGCTCACCGCCAACGGGCTGACCCTGGCCGACGTCACCACCTGGGTCTGCCACCCGGGCGGGCCGAAGGTCATCGAGGCGATCCAGGCCGCGCTGGGCGTGGACGCGGACGCGCTGGCGCTGACCTGGCGGTCGCTGCGGGACGTCGGCAACCTGTCGTCCGCGTCGGTGCTGCACATCCTGCGGGACACCCTGGACCTGCGCCCGCCACCGCCGGGCGCGTGGGGTGTGCTGCTGGCGATGGGGCCGGGTGTCACGGCGGAACTGGTGCTGCTGCGATGGTGAGCATGGTCTTGTTCACCGTGCTGGTGTTCGGTTTCGGCCTGGAGCGGCTGGCCGAACTGGTCGTGGCCAAGCGGAACCTGGACTGGAGCCGGGCCAGGGGCGGCCAGGAGTCCGGGTTCGGCCACTACCCGTTCATGGTCGCGCTGCACACCGGGCTGCTCGTCGGGTGCGTGCTTGAGGTGTGGTTGGGCCACCGGCCCTTCACGCCGGCGCTGGGCTGGCCGATGCTGGCGCTGGCGCTGGGGTCCCAGGCGCTGCGCTGGTGGTGCGTGCGCACGCTGGGACCACAGTGGAACACCCGGATCATCGTGGTGCCGAACCTGGGCCGGGTCACCACCGGTCCGTACCGGTTCCTCAACCACCCCAACTACGTCGCGGTCGTCGTGGAGGGCTTCGCCCTGCCGCTGATCCACACCGCCTGGCTCACCGCGCTCTGCTTCACCGTGCTGAACGCGATCCTGCTGACGGTGCGCATCCGCACCGAGAACGTCGCGCTGGCGGCCGTGGGTGCGTGACGTTGTCGTCGTCGGCGCCGGCCCGGCCGGACTGGCCGTGGCGCTGAGCGCTGCCCGCGCCGGACTGGACGTCGCCGTGTGCGAACGGCGGGCCGGGCCGCTGGACAAGGC
>DATEPR010000183.1:0-4374 GCA_035273045.1 Pseudonocardiaceae bacterium
CGGCGGCGATCAGCGCGCGCCAGGTCGCCGGCTCGGTGGTCAGCCGGCACGGCAGAGTGCGGCGCGCGGTCGCGTAGCCCGTCACGATCTCCTGGTCGCCGGACAGCGCGGCCAGCACCTTCGCGTGCGCCGCCAGCAGGACCGCCGACTCCGGCACGCCGAGATCGGCGGCCAGCAGCCGGACCGACGCGGCCAGGTCACGCGGCAGCCACGCGGTGTACCGCGCCGCGCCGGGCACCGGGTCCGGTGTCCACCTGGGAACCGACGTGCCGCCGCCGGCGGCGAGCACGTCGCGCCAGAACCGCCTGCCTGCCACGTCCGGCGTTGCCATGTGCGCTCTCCTCACCGGTGGCCGAACACCTCGCGGTCCGCCGCCCGGATCTCCCGCGCCGGATTGCCGCCCCACCACGAGTCGTCCGGCATGTCCTCGCCCTTCATCAAGAACGAGTCGGCCGCCAACACGGTGCGAGCGCCCATGGTCACCCCGTAGTGCACCCAGGCCCCGATTCCCACGGTGCAGCCGTCGCCGAGGGCGATGCGGTCGGACTTGAACGCGCCATCCTCCTGCGAGTGGCACTGCACGGTCGAGCCGGCGTTGAGGGTGACGTCGTCCCCGATCGTCACGATCGTCTTCTCCGGGATCGAGGCGCCGTCGTCGAACAGCCGCCGCCCCACCCGGGCGCCCAGCATCCGCCACGCCATGGCCTTGAACGGCGTGCCGTTGAGGAACTGGAGGTGGGCCGTCGCCGCGGCCGCCTTCCAGAACCGTTCGTGCCGCCAGAACCGGCGGTCGTAGATCGAGCAGTACAGCGGCCGCACCGGCAGGAACCAGGTCACCAGCCGTTCGAAGAGCACGAAGTAGCCGATGCTGAACGCCACGAGCAGGACCGACGCCGCGGCGACGGCGGCCGACGTCCACTGGTCGTAGTACACCTCGGTGACCCAGCCGATCACCAGGACGGCGCAGAAGTACAGCCAGCGGGCCACCAGGTACATCCCGACCGTCACCGTGTTGTGCCGGTTCTTGGCGTGCAGCCTGCGGCGCAGCTCGTCCCCGCCGCGCAGGTCCTCGAACCTGCTGTCCCGTTCCACCGAGCGCGGAATCTCGAAACTCGGCGACCCGAGCAGGCCCACGCCCTCGCGGACCTCGCCGTCGATGGGCACCAGCACCTTCGTGGCGAGCAGGCAGTTCTCCCCGGTCCGGCTCTGCGCCGGGTAGGCGATGAGGTTGCCGAGGAAGCTGTGCCCGCCGATGGTCGCCCGGGACAGCCGGAACGACGTGGCCGAGAAGTCCGCGTTGATGACCGACAGGCCGTCGGCCACCATCGTGCCCGGGCCGACCGTGCTCAGGTACGGGTTCTCGTGCTTGACCTGGGTGCCGAAGTTGGACCCGGTCTGCTCAGCCTTCGACAGCCGGTAACCCGCCCACCGCAGGTAGTGCAGGATGGCCGAGCTGTCGCCGAACAGCGTGTTGAAGTAGTGGACGTTGGTCATCAGCCGGATGGCCCGGTGCACCGAGTAGTGCAGGCCGAACAGCCGGTACACCCGGTCCGGCCGCAGCACCGCGTTGCACAGCCGGGGCACCACGTACACGGCGAGCAGGCCCAGCAGCGACACCCCGAAGAACAGCGCGGCGGACACGAGCATCGCGTCCCGGTAGAACGGCCACGTGGTGATCGCGCGCCGCTGCGCGAGCAGCGGCATGACCATCCGGGGCGCCTGGTCGAGCAGGACGTCCACGCCGCCGATGGTCACCGGCAGGTAGATCCCCAGGATGATGACCATCTGGTGGAGCGTGTAGCAGGTGCGGCGGACGTTGCCCACCGGCATCGGCCCGACCGTGCGGTAGTCCGTGGTCGTCGGCTGGGCCGGCGAGCCGTGCCAGTGCTCGCCGGCCGGCACCCGCTGCCCGGGTTGCAGTGACGAGGTGTGGCCGAGTTGCGCGCCGTCGCCCAGCTCGGCGCCGATCTCGATCACCGTGTTCTCGCCGACGAAGGCGTCACTGCCGATCCGGACCGGCCCGAACTCGACGATGCCGGCGTGCGCGCGGTAGCCGTTGACGAACGAGTCCTTGCGGATCACCGTCCGGTCGCCGATCCAGATCAGGTCGGTGCACGTCGGGATGTGCTTGGAGAAGATCATCGTGCCGCGGCCGACGTGCGCGCCCAGGGCGCGCAGGTACCAGGAGTAGAGCGGCGTCCCGGTGCACAGCACCACGACGAGATTGCGCTGCACCAAGGTCTTCACGACCCAGAACCGGAGGTACGCCAGGCTCCACACCCGGATCCGCCCGGGTTTCCACCGGCCGACCAGTACCCACTTGAGCACGACCGGCAGCACGCACAGGCCGAGGAGCAGCGACCCACCGAACGCGACCGTGCGGACGTAGTAGTCGAGGAGGCCCGAGCCGGCCACGATCCAGCCGTACGCCCACGACACGACCAGGGCGACCAGATACGTGTAGCCGAGGAAGAACAGCAGTTGCAGGGCGCCGCAGCACCAGTACGCGGTGGAGCCGGCCCTCGCCATCGGTTCCGGTTCCGCCGGTTCGGGCGCCGGCGGTTGGCCGACCGGGACGGGCTGCTGGCCGCCGGCCAGCGCGGTGGTCAGGCTGCTGATGGTGGGGTTGCGGTAGATGTCCTTGATCGACACCGAGGGCAGGTCGTCCCGCTTGCGCACCCGTGCGCAGAAGTGGGCCATCACCAGGGAGTTGGCACACAGGTCGTCGAAGAAGTGGCTGTCCACCTCGACCCGTTCGACCCCCACCACCTCGGCGAGAACCTCGGCGAACGCTGATTCGGTTGTGTTGTGCCCATTCCGAGCCGCTTGCGTATCGGTAAGTCCGGCTGTCTCGGTCTCGGCAGAGTTACCCACTACGTGATCCCCCCGGATCATTGGTAGGTGCTGTGCGACGGGTGCGGGTCGACGCGCGGCAGGACCGCGCCGGCCGGTTGCGGGAACGCCCTGTTTCTCCCCTGATGAACCGCCTCCCGGTCATTCCAAGGGATGGATCATAGTTCCGCGTTTTGCTGCCATGCGTCCTCAAGAGACGCCGTGGAATTACTCGGCACCCGAATCAATCACGGCACGTCCCATGCCGCGCGCCCCGTCGCGAAGATCGACTAGTTAACCAAGGTTTAATGAGTGTAGCCCACAGTCGACGGTGCCGCCGGGTGGATTCGTAACCGTCAACACGGCCGCGTATGGCCAGAACGGATTGTTGGAGTCCGATGTCCGATTGGCGAACGTCGCCCGGTAATCCCCTAACCCGTTTGCCGGCACGAACGCGAAGATGAATAACGCGCCGCGAACACCGGATACCAATTCCGTACCGGATCGGCCGATGCCGCGAAGGCGCGCAGCGCCCGAGCCTGCGGGGGTCTGGGGGTCGCCCCCCAGAAGACACGACGCCCGACCCGGCGAAAGCGCGAAGCGCTGAGCAGGGACGGGTCGAGGGCGTGGGCCGCCCGGGGCTCGAACCCGGAACCTACTGATTAAAAGTCAGCAGCTCTACCGATTGAGCTAACGGCCCCGGCCGACATGGTAGCCGATGGTGCCTGGTGGACACGCACAGCGGACGACGTGCGACGGGACCGATCCAAAGTTTCCCGTCGTTGGGGCTGGGTTCGGGGCGGCGGTGGGGTGAGACTACTCAACGGCGTCGGGGCCGCGTGCGGGACGGTGACGGGTGGTGCCTATGGACGTGCGAGTCGAGCGGGTGATCCCGGTGCCGCCGGAGACGGTGGCCGGCTATGCGATGGACTGGCGGCACGATCCGGAGTGGACGCAGGGGATCCGGCGGGCCGAGTTGAGCGCGGAGGCGGACGGGGGCGGGTTCGGCACCGGGGCCGAGGTGACGCGGACCGCGTACTTCCTGGGGCGGCGGATCGACTACGTGTTGCGGGTGCTGGAACACGAGCCGCCGCGGCTGCTGGTGATGAAGTCCGTCGCCGGGCCGTTCCCGATGCACGTGACGTACCGCTTCGACAGCCACCCGGGCGGCACGCTGGCCAGCATCGAGGTGCGCGGCGACGCGGCGGCCTACTACCGGATCTGCGCTCCGGTGATCCGCTGGTTCGTCCGGTCCAGCCTGCGCAGGGACCTGCGGGACCTGGAGCGCAACCTCTGCTGAACCATGGCGGCGACGTAGCACAGGGTCGCCACCGCGAGGATCGCGAAACTCGGCGGCAGGATCGGCACCGCGAAGCTCACGCCCAGCCCGGCCCAGATGTCCACCAACGCCACCACCACGGACAGGCCGAGCGCCGCGTACGGCCGGGCGGTGAGCCGCTGGGCGGTGCCGGCGGGCGCGGCGAGCAGGCCGAGCAGCAACAGTGCGCCGACCGCCTGGGTGGCCTCGGCCGCGCACGCGCC
>DATEPR010000184.1:0-3994 GCA_035273045.1 Pseudonocardiaceae bacterium
CGACGTCGGCCAGCAGCACCGCCGCCTCGGCCAGCCGCGGCCCGAGCCCGCGCAACTGCGCGTCGTCGGTGGACTCGACCTGCCGGCGGGCACCGTCCACCAGTCCGAGCGCGCCGGGCGCGTCCAGGTCCCCGTCCACCGAGCCGGTGACCGCCAACCGCGCGGCGGCGGCCGCCGCCCGCAACTGGTCCACATCGGACAGCCGCTTGGCTTCTTCGACGAGCTCGACATCCTCGTCCGGTTTCGGTGCCACAGCGGCGATCTCGGTCAATCCGTGGCGCAGCAGATCGGCTTCCCTGGCCAGCTCCCGGGACCGGTTGGTGCGCTCGGCGAGCTCCCCGATCACCTGGAGCCACTCGTCGCGCAGCCGCCGGTACTCGGTCAGCGGGCCGGCCACCGGCGAGCCGGCGAACCGGTCCAGCACGGCACGCTGCTCCGCCGGCCGCAACAGCCGAAGCTGGTCGTTCTGGCCGTGCACGGCGATCAGGTGCTCCGCCAGGTCACTGAGCACACCCACCGGGACCGACCGGCCGCCCAGGTGCGCGCGGGACCGGCCGTCACCGCCGACCGTGCGCACCGCGATCAGGCTGCCGTCCTCGTCCGGCTCGGCGCCGGCCTCGGCGGCCAGTTTGACCGCCTCCGCACCGGGTTCCGGCTCGAACCGGCCCTCGACGACGGCCCGCTGGCTGCCGCTGCGCACCCGGGACGCCTCGGCCCGCCCGCCGGACAGCAGGTGCAGGCCGGTGACCACCATCGTCTTGCCGGCACCGGTCTCGCCGGTCAGGACGGTGAAGCCAGGGTGGAGCTCCAGCGTGGCCTCGTCGATCACACCGAGGCCGGAGATGCTCATCTCGGCCAGCACAGGCCGCACACTAGTAGCTGTCACCGTCGGAGGGCAGGTTCTTCTGCCCGCGGGTCCGCCACCCCTGAACCGGCAGGTCGAACTTGCGGACCAGCCGTTCGGTGAACGTGTCGGCGTGCAGCCGGACCAGCCGCAACGGCACCGTACCGGCCACGACCCGCACCTGGGCGCCCGCCGGCACCACGAAGTAGCGCCGCCCGTCACAGCACAGCACGGCCTGGTGCCCGTCCGGGTCGATCTCCAACATCACCACCGACGTGGGCGACAACACCAGCGGCCGGGCGAACATGGCGTGCGCGTTGTTCAGCACCACCAGCAGCGCCCGCACGTCCGGCCACACCACCGGCCCGCCGGACGAGAACGCGTACGCCGTCGACCCGGTCGGCGTCGCGCACAGCACGCCGTCCCCGCCGAACGAGGTGACCGGCCGGCCGTCCACCGAGACGCACACGTCCAGCACACCGCCCCGGGTGCCCTTCTCCACGCTGGCCTCGTTCAACGCCCACGTGCTGGCGACCGGGCGGCCGTCATGGGTCACGGTGACGTCGATCGTCATCCGCTCCTCTACCTGGTACTGCCTGGCCACCACATGCGCGACGGTCGCCTCCAGCGCGTCCGAGTCGGCCTCGGCCAGGAACCCCACCCGGCCCAGGTTCACCCCCAGCACCGGAACGCCCGCCGGATGGGCCAGTTCGGCGGCCCGCAGCAGGGTCCCGTCACCGCCCAGCGCGAACACCATCTCGGTGCCCTGCGCGGCGTCCGGCCCGAACGCGACCACCGAGTCGTAGCAGGACGGTTCCAGGTCACCGGCCTCGTCGCGAAGCACCCGCACCCGCACCCCGGCCGACCCGAACCAGCCGGCCACCTTGGCCGCGGTGTCCAGATTGGTCTGCCGGCCGGTGTGCGTCACCAGCAGGATCTCCCGGTCGGTCACTGTGGCCCCCCACGCACCGCGGCCAGCACCATGTCCCGCGCGTCGTCGGCCGGCCCACGCCGCAACCACACGAAGAACTCCACATTCCCCGACGGGCCGGGCAGCGGGCTGGCCACCACCCCGTTGGCGCACAACCCGAGTTCGGCGGCTGACGCGATCACGCCGAGCACGGCGTCCGCCCGCACCAGCGGATCCCGCACCACACCGCCGGAACCGACCCGCTGCTTGCCCACCTCGAACTGCGGCTTCACCATCGGCACCAGGTCACCGTCGGCGGCCAGGCACGACACCAGGGCCGGCAACACCAGCCCGAGCGAGATGAACGACAGGTCCGCGACGATCACGTCCACCACACCGCCGATGTCATCGGGCGTCAGGTGCCGAACATTGGTGCGGTCCCGCACCACGACCCGCTCGTCCGTGCGCAGCCGCCAGTCCAACAGGCCGGTGCCGACGTCCGCGGCCACCACCTGGGCAGCGCCCTCCCGCAGCAGCACGTCGGTGAACCCACCGGTGGACGCGCCCGCGTCCAGGCACCGCCGGCCGGCGACCGTCAACCCGGCCGGCCCGAACTCGGCGAGCGCGCCGACCAGCTTGTGCGCGCCTCGGGAGGCGTAACCGGGGTCGTCGGCGTCGGCCAGCACCACGACGGGCGCGTCGGTGTCCACGGCGGTGGCCGGTTTGCTGGCCACCGTGCCACGCAACGTGACCCGGCCGGCGGCGATCAGCTCGGCGGCATGACCACGGGACTTCGCCAGCCCTCGACGCACCAGCTCGGCGTCCAACCGTGCCCTGCGCGGCACCGGTTCACACCTTGTCGATGCTGGACAAGGCGTCGGTCAGCGCGGCGTGCGTGGCCTCGAAACGGGCGACGTGCTCGGGGACCGGCAGCGCGTCCAGGCCGGACAGCCGGTCAACGGCCTGCTCGACCTGGGCGATCACGGTGTCCCGGTCGACCCGGTCGCCCGGTGCCGGGGTGGCGTCAGGATGCACAGCACCAACGCTAGCCGATGCCCGCTCCGGCACAGCTCAGGACGCTGCCGGCAGGCCGAGCCGGCTGACCACACCGGCCGCCGCACCGCCCAGCGGCCGCACCCGCACCGGACCGCCACCACCCGGCCACCACGCGGCACACAACGCCCGCAACGCCGCAATGTCGTCACCATCACCACTCAGCGTGAGCGTGTCGTGGGTGATTTCGACCCGCCAGCCGGGCTGAGCCGCGATCGCGTTGTCGTCGACCTGGGCCGCCACGCCACGCAGGTCGGCGGCGACGTAGGTGGGCCGCTGGCTGACCGGCGCGGCGAGTAAGTCGGTGGGGGTCGACACGCCGGTGAGCACCAGCAGCGAGTCGACGCCGACATTCACCGCACCAGCGATGTCGGTGTCCAGCCGATCACCGACCGCCAGCGGGCGAGTGGCACCCTCGGCCCGGATCGCGTCGTCCATCAGCGGCCGCTCCGGCTTCCCAGCGACCAGCGGCGTAGCACCAGTCGCCGCCCGCACCGCCGCCACCAGCGCACCACTACCCGGCAACAGCCCCCGCTCGGTCGGCAGCGTCACGTCGACGTTGCACGCCACCCACAACGCACCCGCCCGGATCGCGACGGCCGCCTCGGCCAGGTCGCGCCAGCCGATGTCCGGTGAGAAGCCCTGAATGACGGCCTTGACCTGGTCATCGGCGGCGCGGACCGTCGGATAGCCGTGCGCGGCCACGGCCGCGACCAGCGCGTCCGTGCCCAGCACCAGGACGGTGTCGCCGGGCGCGATACGGTCGACCAGGAGGGCGGCGCCGGCCTGGGCGCTGGTGGTGATCTCGGCCGGTTTCGCCGGGATGCCCAGCCGGTTGAGATGCCCGGCGACGTCGTCCGGGCTGCGAGAGGCGTTGTTGGTGACGAACCGCACACCGACCCCGGCTTGGTGTGCGGCCTGGATCGCGTCCGCGGCGCCTGGCACGGCGGCTGCACCGCGATAGACGGTGCCGTCGAGGTCGATGAGCAAGGCGTCGTAGTCGGTCAGCAGGCTCATGCCGCCGCCTCGGCACTGCTCGACGGCTGCACGCTGCCCGGCGGCTGAGCACGGCTCCGCAGCCCGGCCCTGCGCGGAAGTTCAGCGCGGCCCGGCAACTGGGCGCAGCTCGGCAGCTGAGCGCCGCCCGGCGGCTCGGCCCTGCCCGGCAGCCCAGCGCGGCCCGGCGG
>DATEPR010000185.1:0-3901 GCA_035273045.1 Pseudonocardiaceae bacterium
CTCTGGCCGGTCGACTTGGTGTCCTGCTGGGTGGCGCCCTGGGCGGAACGGGTGCCGCCGCCGGACTGCCCGACCGCCGCGACCGCCTTGTTCAACGCCGCGGACAGCGTCGCGACCGCCGACGACAGCGCCCGCTCGTCCTTGCCCGTCGTGCTCTCGTCGGTCAGCACCTCGTTGATCAGCGACTCGCAGTCGGCGACCGACGTGCCACCGCGCGGCGGCGGTGGTGGGGTGGTCGTGCTGGTCGGCGGGGGCGTCGTGGTCGTGGTGGTGGTCGTGGTGGTGGCCGCCGAGTGCAACTGGTCCAGCAGCGCCTGGCAGGCCGCGCCCTGCGCGGTCACCTTGTGGTCGGCCGCCGCCACCAGCGCCAGGTCGGCGTCCACCTTCCGCTGCGCCTGCCGCACCGCGTTCTGGTCCCGGGAGAGGTCGCCCACCGCTCCGGACGGCCCACCCGACCGGCCCGAACCCGCGCTGGACGGGGTCGTCGCCTGGGGTGCCGACGTGGTGACCGACGTCTGGCTGTCCTGGTCGTTGGCCAGCCTGACCTGCGCCGACGCCACGGCCTGCCGGTCCCGGCTGACGGTGTCGTCCAGGCTGGTCGTGTTCAGCCGGGCCAGCGTCTGGCCGGCGGTCACGTGCTGGCCGGCGGTCACGGCGACCGACGCGACCTGGCCCGATGTCGGGAACGTGACGGTGGCCTGGGTGATCGGTTGGATGGTGCCGGTCTCGGACAGCGACTCGGTCACGGCCGCCGGCGCCGCCGTGGCGAGCCGGTAGGTCGGTCCGGACGGGCGCATGGCGGCCCACGCGCCCGCGGCGCCGCCACCGACGACGACCACCACCACCCCCAGCACGATGGCGCTCCGCCTGCGCAGCCGGAAACCGTTGCGCCGCCGGTCAGCCATTGCCACCGCCCGGGATCTGGCTCGGCGCGGGACCGCCGCCCTCGCCGCCGCCGTTGCCGTTGCCCCGGAAACCGCCGCCGCCGAAGACACCGGCGCAGCCGTTGTCGCCCGGCTTGCTCACGCTGATCGCCGTCGCGGTCACGGCACCGGTGTCGTCGGACGGGCCGACCGCCGCGACGCACACGCCGACCGCGAGCGCCGACGACGTCGCGGCCACCGTGCGGGTGTACGTGGTGCTGGCGTTCACCATGACCGTCGTGGTGAAGGCCGGGTTCTTGCCCCGGGCCGCGTTCTGGACGGTGAACCCGGTCGCGTTGACCGCGGTGACCGAACCGAACGCGCGACCGAAGTTGTTGCCGTTGCGACTGGTTCCCGGGGGTCGAGCCCGCGAGCTCGACCGGCCGGGGAAGTCGCCGCCGCCCCGGCCGGCGGCCCCGCGGAACGGGCCGAGCGTGCAGCCGGTGGACGTCGCCGGGGTGATGGCGACCGTGCGTGCGGTCAGCTTGGCGGGCCGTGCGCCGCCGGACGACGCCGTCACGGTCACGCACTCGCCGACCTTCACGTCCTTCGACGTGGCGGCGACGGTGTCGGTGAACTTGGTGTCGCCGTTGAACTTCACCGTCACCTGGCCGTTCTGCCGGCTCTGCACCTCGATGCTGGTCGCGGACACGGCGGCCGCCGTGCCGAACGCGCCGGGCGGCGTCTGGGGAACCACGGCCTGCCGGGTCGGCTGGGCCGCCGACGGTGCCGCGGTGGGCGTGCCGCCACCGCTGCCGCACGCGGCGACGACGAGGGCGACCACACCGGTCACCACCAGCACACCGGGCAGTGACCGGATGCGCCGGTTTCGGCCGGCGTCGGTGGCCGGGATGGAAGGCTGAGCGGACATCGCTGTACTCCAGTGGGTCATTCGCTGCGGAGAGCGTCGATGGGTGCCAGGCGGGCGGCCCGGCTCGCCGGGTACACCCCGAACGCCATGCCGATGCAGATCGCGACGACGATCGCGCCGATCGTGGCGGCGGGGGACACGGCGATGGAAGTGCCGATCACGTGGGGCAGGAGCAGGGCGCCGACGATGCCGAGCAGCACGCCGAACAGCCCGCCCGCGAAGCCGAGCAGGGCGGCCTCCACCAGGAACTGCCGCCGGATCACCGTCGGGCTGGCGCCGATCGCCTTGCGCAGGCCGATCTCCCTGATCCGCTCGGTGACCGACACCAGCATGATGTTCATGACGCCGATGCCGCCGACCAGCAGGGAGATCGCGGCGATGCCGCCGAGCAGGACGGTCAGCGTCCTGCTCACCGACGTGGCCGTGGACAGCAGCGACTGCTGGCTGTTGATGGTGAAGTCGGCGGCCGTCGGGTTGGTGATGTGGTGCAGGTTGAGCAGTTCGGCGTTGGCCTCCTGGTATGCGGCGGACAGCGAGTCGGACGACGCGGCCTCGACGTAGATCTGCTGGACCGACGTGCGGGTCTGGCCGCCGATCAGCCGGTCCGCCGCGGTGCTGATCGGCACGACCGCCTGGTCGTCCTGGTTCTGCGCGGCCGACGCGCCGGCCGACGCCAGCACCCCGATCACGGTGAACGGGGTGTTGCCGATGTCGACCGTGCGGCCCACCGGATCGGCCGACCCGAACAGTTGTTGCGCCGTGGTGGCGCCCAGCACCGTCACCGCCGCCTCGGCGGACACGTCGGACGCCGTGAGGAACCGGCCCTCGGACAGCGTGCGGGCACGCACGGACAGCCAGTCCGGTGTCGTGCCCACCACGGACGTGGTCCAGGTCGTGGACCCGGCCTCCAGCGTGCTGCCCTGGCTGGTGGCGGGTGCCACGGCCGCGACGTCCGGCGCGACGGTGCGCGAGGACAGTGCGTTCGCGTCGTCGACGGTCAGCGTGGCGGCCGATCCGGCGCCGCCGCGCACGCCGGACGTGGTGGCGCTGCCGGGCGAGACGACCAGCAGGTTGGTGCCCAGCGAGTTGATCGCCGCGGACACCTGCGCCTGCGCGCCCTCGCCGAGGCCGACGGTGAGGATCACGGCGGCGATGCCGATCAGGATGCCCAGCATCGTCAGGCCGGACCGCAGCCGGTGCGACCGGATCGCGTCCACACTGGTCCGCAACGTCTCCAACCAGTTCACGACAGCACCCCCGACATCCGGCGCCGGGTGTCGGACTCGATCAGCCCGTCGCGCAACCGGACGGTGCGTCGCGCCCTGGCGGCCACGTCCTCCTCGTGCGTGATGAGGACGACGGTGTGACCGGCGGCGTTGAGGTCGTCGAACACGCCGAGCACGTCGGCCGTGGCGTGCGAGTCCAGCGCGCCGGTCGGCTCGTCGGCCAGGATCATCGCCGGCCGGTTCACCAGCGCCCTGGCCAGCGCCACCCGGGACTGCTGGCCGCCGGACAGCTCACTGGGCCGGTGCATGATCCGGTCGCCGAGACCGACCAGTTCCAGCACCTCGATCGCCCGCGCCCTCCGTTCCGCCCTCGGCAGGCCGGCGTAGCACAGCGGCAGTTCCACGTTGCGCCACGCCGTCAGCGACGGCAGGAGATTGAACTGCTGGAACACGAACCCGATCCGTTCGTTGCGGATGACCGCGAGGTCCGCTTCGGACATGTCGCTGACGTCCTGCCCGGCCAGCACGTAGGTGCCGGACGTGGCCACGTCCAGGCAGCCGAGGATGTGCATCAGCGTGGACTTGCCGGACCCGGACGGACCCATGATCGCCACGTACTCGCGTTCGGAGATGCGCAGCGACACACCGCGCAGCGCGGCCACTTCCAGCGAACCCGTCCGGTACACCTTGTGCACGTCGCGGATGTCGATGACCGCGTCGTGCACGGCGGGCAGGGGCATCGTGATGTCGGCACTCACCGGTCAGCCACCCACCCCGCCGACGACGTTCTTGCCACCACCGAGGCCACCGCCACCGCCGAAGCCACCGCCACCGAAACCACCACCGCCGAAGCCGCCACCGCCGAAGCCACCCCGGCCGCC
>DATEPR010000186.1:0-8376 GCA_035273045.1 Pseudonocardiaceae bacterium
ACTCCTCGGCGGGGCGGCGGCGCGCCTCGGCCACCGACGGCGGCGGGTCGAGCAGCTTGACCGACAGCGCCTGGGGTCCCCTGCGGCCTTCAGCCATGCCGAACTCGATGCGCTGGCCGGCTTTCAGCGTCTGCACGCCGGTGGGCAGCGCGGACGCGCGCACGTAGACGTCCTCGCCACCGTCCTGCGTGACGAACCCGAAGCCCTTCTCCGAGTCGTACCACTTGACCCTGCCGGTCGGCACCGCTCTCACCGTTCT
The DNA here is from genome assembly GCA_035273045.1 of Pseudonocardiaceae bacterium. Lineage (GTDB taxonomy): Bacteria > Actinomycetota > Actinomycetes > Mycobacteriales > Pseudonocardiaceae > DATEPR01. The sequence goes on from DATEPR010000186.1 coordinate 260, forward strand.
TTCTTCGTGGCCGCTCCGTCGCGCCGGCACCGGACTTCCCTGCCCGGCACGACGAACGCGCCCTGAGGCGTGCCCAGGACGCGTACCCACCAGCGTACCGACTTCACACCCGGAAAACACGTGGCTTGAGCGCTTACCCGCGTTCGCCACACCAATCGGAGCAGCGCCGTTGCGCCGCCAGGACCGCCGGGAAGCCGGTCAGGTCGGGCAGCACCAGCCGGGCGCCGGCGGCGCGCAACTCGCCTTCGTCGCACGGGCCGGTCAACACGCCCACCGGACACACGCCGGCCGCGACGGCACCGACCATGTCGCCGATGTGGTCGCCGACGTAGAGCGAGGCTCCGTGCGCCCGCAGGGCTTCGGCCTTGCCGCCGGCCCACAGTTCGCCGACCAGGTAGTCGACCTCCCAGCCCAGCGCGGCCAGGTGCCGGGCCGCGTTCGGCCGGTACTTCCCCGTCACGACGAGGGTTCTGCCGCCGGCCGCGCGCACCGCGGCGAGCGCGGCGGCGGCACCGGGGAGCGCCACCGTGGCCGGCACCACGACGTCCGGGTACAGCTCGCGGAACCGGCTGACCAGTCCGGGCACCGACGCCTCGGGCGCGCCGAACTCGCGCAGCACGTGGTCCAGCGGCGGGCCGAGATGCGCGGCGAAGTGCTCACCGTCCAGCGTCAGGCCGGTCTCCGCCGCGAGCGCGGCCATCGCCGCGACCATGCCGGGACGGGGGTCGATCAGCGTCATGTCCAGGTCGAACCCGACGGTCAGCGGCACCGCACCAGCCTACGGACCGACCCGGTGGCGTTCCCGGAACACGGCGGCCTTGACCCGGTTCTGGCACGCGGTCGAGCAGAACCGGCGGGCACCGTTGCGTGAGGTGTCCACGTAGACCCGGTCGCAGGCGGGCGCGGAGCAGACGCCGAGCCGGTCGTACGACGGCCCGCCCAGCACCACGGCCAGCGACGTGGCCATGGCACCCGCCCAGCCGACCGCCCAGGAGGCGTCCCGGGGATGGAAGTGCAGGTGCCAGCGCTGGCCGTCGTGCCGGGACAGCACGGGCGCGGCGCCGGTGGCGGCGAGCAGGTCGTTGACGCGCTCGCAGGCCGCGTCCAGGTCGACGGCCACCAGTTCGAAGACGGTCCGCAGCCCGCCGACGTACCCGGCCAGTTCGGCGGTGTCGGCGTCGGCCGGCCGCCGCCCGTCGCGGTCGGCCGGCCCGAGGACCGTGGTCACCTTGTCGGCGAGTTCGGCGCCGATCGGCGGCCGGTAGGGGCGGCCCCGGGCCTGACCGGGCGTGACGAGGTTGACACAGGCGACCGTCGCGGCCACCACATTGCTCGTATGACTGTCGAATTGCACTTGACCAGTTACCGTCCTCGACCTAGTGTCGTCACTGGCAAGTGTGACATGGACAGTGATGGAGACCGGGATGACCACACCGACCCGCCTGGACGCCGAGCTCGCCGGAGTCTGGGTTCGCCGCTGGGACGCCCAGCAGGAGCTGTACGTCGCCGACCGCGAGGAGCGGTTCGCGGTCATCGGCGACGTCGTCGAGCACGCCCTCGCCGGCCGTCCCGGCACCGTGCTCGACCTGGGCTGCGGGCCGGGCTCGCTGTCCGGCCGGCTGGCCGCGCGCCTGCCCGGCAGCCGGATCGTCGGCCTGGACGGCGATCCGCTGCTGCTCGCGCTCGCCCAGGCGCACTACGGCGACACCGTCGAGTTCGTCGACGCCGACCTGGGCACCGACACCTGGCCCACCCTGGTGCCGGACGTGCTCGACGCGGCCGTCTCCACCACGGCACTGCACTGGCTGTCCCCACAACGGTTGGCCGAGGTCTACCAGGTGCTGGCCGGCAGGATCCGGCCCGGCGGCGTGTTCGTCGACGGCGACCACCGCGGCCTCGACGACACGTCGTTGGACGCCATGGCCCGGCACATCCGGGAGGCCAGGGCAACCAGAGCCGGCGTCACCGACCACGAGGACTGGACGACGTGGTGGGATGCGGCCGGCAACGACCCGGCACTGGCCGAACTGTTCGGGCAGCGGGCGCGGCGGCGGGCCGTCACCCACCACCCGGACACCAGGCTGCCCATCGGCCGGCAGATGGACCTGCTGCGCGCCGCCGGCTTCCGCCAGGCCGGGCCGGTGTGGCAGAGCGGCGACGACTTCGTGCTGGTCGGCGTCCGCTGATCTCCGGGTTTCCCCCGGATGCGGAGCCAACCGATCTGCGGGACCGTTGATCCGTGCGGCTCCTGCTCAACATCGTGTGGCTGATCTTCGGCGGCCTCGTCCTGGCACTGGGCTACGCGCTCGCCGGGATCATCTGCTGCGTCCTGATCGTCACGATCCCGTTCGGCATCGCGTCGTTCCGGATCGCCGGGTACGCCCTGTGGCCGTTCGGCCGGACCGTGGTGGACCGGCCGGACGCCGGCGTCGCCTCCGTGGTGGGCAACGTCATCTGGATCATCTTCGCCGGCATCTGGATCTGCATCGGACATCTCGTGGCCGGCGCCACGCTGTGCCTGACGATCATCGGGATTCCGCTCGGACTGGCCCATTTCAAGCTGGTGCCGGTGTCCCTGGCGCCGCTGGGCCGGCAGATCGTGCCCGCCGACGAGGTCAGAGTCTGGTGAACGCCACCAGGTCGAACTCCGGATCGGCCCGCTTCCGGTCCTGATCCGGCAACTCCCCCAGCCGCCGCAGCACCTCGGCGCCCACATCCACGCCGACGGCCGGATCGGCCAGCCGCCGCGCCCACTGGCTGGGACTGCGGCCCTGGCCGGCACCGGTGAACGTGACCCGGCCGGTCACCGCGAAGCCGTACCGGCCGGCCAGGTCGGCGATCCGCGCCGGGTGGTCGGTCGGCGTCCGGGCGGCGGCCCGCCAGGCCGGACCGAGCAGCCTGCCCACGTCGTCCGGTGTGGTCACGTGCGCCGCCGCCTTGTCCACCGTGGTCAGCAGCGTGCCCAACGGGCTGAGCACCCTGGCCGCCTCGGCGATCACGGCTTCCGACTGCCGCTCGTCCAGCAGGTGCAGCAGCCACACCATGGTCACGGCGTCCACCGAGCCGTCCGCGACCGGCAGCCGGGTCGCGTCACCCCGCACCACGTGCCCGGGCAGCCGGGTCGCCGCGACCGCCGACATGCCGGCGGACCGGTCGATCGAGACCACCGTCCGGCCGGGTGCGCCCAGCCGCACACCGACTATTCCGGTGCCACCGGCGATGTCCAGCACCAGCCGCGCCGCCTCCGGCAGCAGCCCCAGCACCGCGGCGGCCGCCGCGTCCGCCCGTGCCGCACCGCCGCGCGAGTCGTCGTAGCGGGACGCCTCCGCGTCGTAGTACTCGGGCGAGATCACTCCTGCGACGCCAGGATCTCCACGGCCCGCTCGCGCATCTCCACCTTGCGGATCTTGCCGGTCACCGTCATCGGGAACTCGTCCACCACGTGCACGTAGCGCGGGATCTTGTAGTGCGCCAGCTTCCCCGCGCAGAACTCGCGCAACGCCTCCGCCGTCAGCCCGGGCACGCCCGGCCGCAGCCGCACCCACGCCATCAGCTCCTCGCCGTAGCGCTCGTCCGGCACGCCGATCACCTGGGCGTCCAGGATGTCCGGGTGGGTGTAGAGGAACTCCTCGATCTCCCTGGGGTAGATGTTCTCGCCGCCCCGGATCACCATGTCCTTGATCCGGCCGGTGATGCTGACGTAGCCCTCGTCGTCCATCACGGCCAGGTCGCCGGTGTGCATCCAGCGGGCGCCGTCGATCGCCTCCGCCGTCTTGTCCGGCTGTTCCCAGTAGCCCAGCATCACCGAGTAGCCGCGGGTGCACAGCTCGCCCGGCTCGCCCCTCGGCACGGTGTACCCGGTCTCCGGGTCGACGATCTTGACCTCCAGGTGCGGCCCCACCCTGCCGACCGTGGACACCCTGCGGTCCAGCGAGTCGTCCACGCGGGTCTGGGTGGACACCGGGGACGTCTCCGTCATGCCGTAGCAGATGGACACCTCGGCCATGCCCATCCGGTCGATCACCTGCTTCATCACCTCGACCGGACACGGTGAGCCGGCCATGATCCCGGTGCGCAGGCTGGACAGGTCGTGCTCGGCGAACGACGGATCGGCCAGTTCGGCGATGAACATCGTGGGCACGCCGTAGAGCGACGTGCAGCGCTCCTCGGCGACCGCGGCCAGGGTCGCCGCCGGTTCGAAGGCGGGCGCCGGGATCACCATGCAGGCGCCGTGCGACGTGGCCGCCAGGTTGCCCATGACCATGCCGAAGCAGTGGTAGAAGGGCACCGGGATGCAGATGCGGTCCACCTCGGTGTAGCCGCACAGCTCGCCGACGAAGTACCCGTTGTTCAGGATGTTGTGGTGGGACAGCGTGGCGCCCTTGGGAAATCCCGTGGTGCCGGACGTGTACTGGATGTTGATCGGATCGTCCGCGGTGAGCGTGCCGGCGATCTCGTCCAGCGTCGCCGGGTCACCGGCCCGGCCGGCGGCCACCAGGTCGGTCCAGTCCGCGGTGTCCAGCAGCACGACGTCGCGCAGCGCGGCGCAGCGCGGCCGGACCTCGTCGATCATCTCGGCGTAGCGGGACGTCTTGAACTCCCGGGCGGACACCAGGGTGCTGATGCCGGCCTGGTTGAGCACGTACTCCAGTTCGTGCACCCGGTAGGCCGGGTTGATGTTGACCAGGATCGCGCCCAGCTTCGCGGTCGCGTACTGCACGAGTGTCCACTCGGCACGGTTGGGTGCCCAGATGCCCACCCGATCGCCCTTGACCACGCCCCTGGCGGCCAGTCCGAGCGCGACGGCCGTCACGTCGTCGGACAGTTCGCGGTAGGTCCAGCGCCGGCCGGCGGCCCGGTCCACCAGTGCCTCGCGGTCGCCGAACCGGGCGACGGCGCGATCGAAGTCGCCGCCGATGGTGTCGCCGAGCAGTGGCACCTGCGACGTGCCGGACGCATAGCTGGTCGTCATCGACCCACCTCCCTGACCGGAGTTGACCGTCATTAGTCGAACGCATCGGCACGCGGGAGGCAAGCCCTCGACGGTCGCGTCAGTCCTCCGGCTCCGCGATCACGTCGGTGTCGCCGGTGCCCTCGCCGGTCGGCTCGTCCTCGGCCACCGGCGGCTCGACGTCGCCGTCGCCGGTCAGCGGCACCACCAGGCACGGTCCGCCGACGAACACACCGCCGTCCACGCCGAGCACCTTGCCGTCCGCGTACAGGCACGGCCCTTCGATCAGCGGGGGCGGCACGCCGAGTTGGTCGGCGATCACGCTGTGCCCGTGCACGATCCGGCTGCCGCCGAACAGACCGAGCAGCTTGTCCGCGGTCTCCGGGCCGTCCGGGCCGCGGAAGGCGTAGCGGGTCGTCATCCGGCGCCAGCACTCCCACCACTCCTGGATGTCGTCCCCGGCGAGCACCGCGCCGACCGCCTCGTTGATCGCGTCGATGCTGTCGCCCCAGCCGAGATACTCGACGGTGTCGGAGTGCATCAGCAGGTGGTCGTCCACCCGCGCCAGCACGGGCAGGCCGGTCAGCCAGGCGATGTGCTCGTCGGTGAGGCCGGCCTGGTCGGAGTCCTGGCCGCCGTTGAGCCGCCAGCTGCGCGCGAAGCTGCGCATGCCGAAGTCGGACGGCACCTCGGTGTCACCGAACCGGTACGTGCCGAGGGTGAGGATCTCGTGGTTGCCCAGGAGGGCTCGGACCGATCCGCCGGCCCGTTCCGCCTGGCCGGCCAGGTCCATGACCAGGTCGACCACGGACACGCCGTCCGGGCCGCGGTCGAAGAAGTCGCCGAGGAACCACACCCGGGCGGTGCCCCCACACCACGCGGCGTCCTCGTCGACGAGGCCGGCGGCGCGCAGCGCGTCGACCAGTTCAGCACGGTGGCCGTGCACGTCGCCGATGACGTAGGCGGGTGACGACCTCCTCCCCGACTCATCCACACCATGACGATAGGCGCAGGCCCCTGGCGCGCCGCACGAGGTCGCACTTTTGTCAAGCCGCCACGGGTTTTGCCGTGTTCGCCTGGTCGGCGGGTCGTTTGGTCCGTCCGCCGGATTGACAGCGCGAGCATTTTGACTGTTACGTTCAATTTAGTGCTTCACTCGTTTTCCCCCGTCAGGTCAACAGGGAGTTCCCACTGTGACGATCGACAGCGACGTGCCGCTGTTCCCGATGCCCAGGACCACACCGTTCGACCCGCCCGACGAGTATGCCGCGCTCAGCGCCAACGGGCCGGTCCACCGTGGCGTGATGCCGACCGGCCAGCAGGTCTGGCTGGTCACCGGGCACGAGAGCGTGCGGCGGATCCTGGCCGACCCACGAGTCAGCTCCAATCGGCGGCACCCGTCGTTCCCCACGCTGGCGGGCTCGACCCCCGAGATGCGCGCCGCCCAGGCCACCATCACCGAGGCACTGGTCAGCGCCGACCCGCCGGAACACACCACGCGGCGGCGCCTGCTGATCACCGAGTTCACCGTCCGGCGCGTGCACGCCCTCCGGCCGCGCATCCAGGAGATCGTGGACGCCCGGATCGACGCCCTGCTGGCCGCCGGGCCACCGGCCGACCTGTTCGCCGACCTGGCGTTGCCCGTGCCGTCGCTGGTGATCTGCGAACTGCTCGGCGTGCCCTACGCCGACCGCGAGTTCTTCCAGGCCAGGACCCGCCTGATGATCGCCCAGTCGACCCCGCCGGCCGAACGGCACCAGGCCACCGCCGAGATGCACGGCTACTTCCACCAGCTCATCACCGCCAAGGAGGCCGACCCCGGCGACGACCTGATCGGCCGCCTGATCGTCCGGGACGGCGAGTCGCCCGGCGGCCGGGCCTTCGACCACCGGCTGCTGGTCGGCCTCGCCACGCTGCTGCTGATCGCCGGGCACGAGACCACGTCCAACGTGATCTCGCTGGGCACGCTCGCCCTGCTGCGCCATCCCGACCAGTTGGCGAAACTGATGGCCGATCCGTCACTGGTGCCCAGCACGGTGGAGGAACTGCTGCGCTATTTGTCCATTGTGGAGTCCGGTTTCCGCGTGGCCACAGCGGACATCGAGGTGGGTGACACGGTGATCCGGGCCGGCGAGCCACTGATCACGATCGCCGGTTCGGCCAACCGCGACGACACCGCCTTCGAGCACGCGGACGACTTCGACATCACCCGCAACGCCCGCCACCACGTGGCCTTCGGCTACGGGATCCACCAGTGCCTCGGCCAGAACCTGGCCCGGTCCGAACTGGAGGTCGTGTTCCGCACGCTGTTCCAGCGGATGCCCGGGTTGCGACTCGCGGTGCCGCTGGATGACGTGCCGTTCAAGGACGACTCGACCATCTACGGCGTGCACGGCTTGCCGGTGACGTGGTAATTCGCTTGTATATACTGATGTTGGCGGATTCGGTTGGCCACGCCGGTGAACTTGATCACATCCGATCCACACATTGTTGATCACGGAGCGACACCAAAATCCGTTGGTGAAAGGCTCCGTCTGGCAATTTCGGGCAGGGAGTGACACTTTGTGTTGATCTAGGGCCGGATTTGTGGCGATTCCCGATTCGCTGCCGGCACCATCGAGACATGGTGATCATCGGACTGGGAGCCGCCGTCCTGGCGGGCACCTTCGGCGTGCTCTACGGTGTTTCGTTCGGCGTGCTGGTGGCGATCGAATCCGTTCGCCGCCGGCGCCGCCGACGACATCGCCTGGCCGCCGCGACGCTGCGCATCCACCAACTCCTCGCCGAGGCCGGCCACCCGCCGGTGCGCCGCCGCGTGTTCGGCGGCGGCCGCCATCGCGTTGCCACACAACGATTCCGCCCCACCCGCCCAGCCGGGTCGATCGATCCCGAACCGCCGATCCGCCGCGCCGCACCAGCCATGGCGATGGCCGGCGCCACGCCCGACCACGCCCGGCACGAACCGATCCGCCGACCGAATGCCGTGCCAGGCCGCCGATCCGAGTCCATGCCCGCGATCGCGCTGATCCCACCGGCCACGCCAACCGATCCAGCGTCCGCCCGCCAAGTCCTGGCCCACGCCCTCGCCGAACGCCGCACAACCGAGCCAATACCCCACCCCGAACCCGCCCGCCCGGCAGCATTCCCAAGCCGCTGGCCCGACCCC
>DATEPR010000187.1:0-2834 GCA_035273045.1 Pseudonocardiaceae bacterium
GGCCCCACCGAGGCCGGCACCACCGGCTCCGCCGCCACCGCCCGTGGACCCGCCGCCGTTCGGGTTGAAGGTAGGCGGCGGTGCGAGCGCGGGCAGTTTGCCGGCCGTCTCACCCAACTGCTGGTCGTAGCTGGCGACGGCGTGCGCCGCCTGCTCGTGCGCCGCCTGCTGCTGCGCCAGCTTCTGGTTGATGGTGTTCATCCCGGCCACCGGGTTCGGCGCGCTCAGGAAGTCCTTCAGCTCGTCGGTGAAGCTGTACTGCACCGGTTTGGGCACCTGGCCCTGCACGGACTGCGCGGCCACCGACTGGTTGTACATGGTGTCCGACGCCAGTTGCGCGCTCTCGCTGGTGCTGCCGGTCCACGCGGCGACACCGGAGTGGAAGCCGCGGGCGGCGTCCGCCGCCGTCCCGGTCCACGTGCTCTCGGTGGCCTGGGACGCCTTGCTCAGCGTGTTGCTCACCGTCACCAGCGAGTTGCTGATGCTGTTCCACGCCTTGCCGCTGTCACCGACCTGACCGGAGTTCAGGTTGGTGTTGACCATGTCGTACAGGTCCTGGTGGCTGATGCTCAGGTAGTTGCTGTCCCCGACGGACGGTGGCTCGCGGGTGCCGACCTGGTTGGCCAGCGCGGTGCTCTGCTGGTTGATCTGCTGGCTCGCGTCGGCCGCACCCTCGGCCGTGGCCACCACCCGGACGACGCCGGGCAGCACCCCGGTCTGGCCGGGCTGGACGCCGGCCTGGCGCTCGGCCTTGGTGATCGCGTCGTCGTGCACCTTGCCGGCCCATTCGTGGGGCCGCACGGGACCGGTGCTGACCCAGCCGTTGGGCCCCCAGTAGCCGTCGCCGCTGTCACTGCCGTTCGGTGGCATGGTGGCTCCCCAATCTGACGAGCGGTGCACCGCGGGAAAAAGGTACCGCAGCGGGCCGGGCCAGGGGCCGGATCGGACCGATCCACCCGATCATCGCAGGGGCCGGGCGGGCTGGCGGACCGAGTCGAGCATCCCGGCCAGTTGCTGGGTGATCCGCCTGCTGTCCGCCGGGGAGTACGTCGTCCACTGCTGGCCGTCCGGTCCCGGCCGGACGTGCCCGAGGTAGCGGCCGTCGTCGGTGTCGAACCAGCTCAGCACCGGCGTCACCACCTCGCGTCCGGACCGGTCCCTGCCGTACACGGTGAACATGCCGATGCGCCTGCGCGGCCGTTCCCACATGGTCTGCGCGGCCCTGCGCTCCAACTGGTAGCCGCTCTGCTGCGGCCGCGCCGGTTCGAACACGCCGCGGAACCCGCCGCCGTCCTCGCGCCGCCGGCGCAGCGCCGCCCTCCGCTCGGCCTCCGGGTCCGGTTCCGGATAGGTCACCGACCGGCCGGGTCCCGGTTTCTCGTCGCCGATCAGCCGGACCGCCTCGGCCAGCATGGCGTCCGGGCGGAACGTGTCGAACGCGACCGACTGGTCGCGCAGCCGGGCCAGCACGCCGACCCTGCCGTCGGTCGCCGACCTGGCCAGCAGCCGCTCCTCGTCGTCGAGCAGGCCGACGACGTCGATCGCGGTGGCGAACCGGCCCAGGGCGAGCAGTGCCTCCTCGACCTCGCCGGACAGCCGGCCGCGGTGGGCCAGACCACGAGACGTCAGATCGTCCAGCACGGCCGCTCGCAGCCGTTCCCGGTCCCGCATCGTCGCGCCGACACTGGGAATCTCGAAGATCCGCACCGGCGTCCCCAGCCGCAGCTGCTCCCACAGCAGGTCCATCGCGGCGAGGGACAGCGAGAACGAGAACTCCGACGGCATCGGCCAACCCCCACGAGCGCGCGACGGGACAGGGCCAGAACGTACCCGAACCGGATCAGGCCTGAAGGTCGACGACCACCTTTACGTCATCCGGCTGACGGTCCAGCGCCTCGGTCCACTTCGCCAGCGGCACCCTGCGGGTGATGAGCTGGCGCAACCATTCCGGGTCCGCCGCGGCCAGTGCGGCGGCCGCCTGCCGGTAGTTGTCCAGGCTCGCGTTCACGCTGCCCACCAGGGCGTCGTTCTCCAGCACCAGGCTGTCGTTGATGGCCGACGCCGGCACCTCGATCGACCGGTTGGCGCCGGACAGCCCGGTCAGCACGGTGACCGCGTTGCGGCCGGTGCGGCGCAACACGTCGAACACCAGCTCGCCGACGCCGGTGCACTCGATCACCACGTCCGGTTGGCCGACCTCGTCCATGTCGGTGTGGTAGGTGGCGCCGAGTTGCCGCACCAGGTCCGGCTTGCGGCCCTCGGTCACCCGATCCAGCACGTGCACGTCCAGCCCGCGCTGCACGCCGAGCAGCGCGGCCAGCAGGCCGATCGGCCCGGCACCGGTGACCAGCGCGGTCCGCGGCTCGAAGTACACGCGGTGGCCGATCTTCTCGGCCTGCTCCCACGCCTTCGCCACCACCGACGTCGGCTCGGTCAGCACGCCTACGTCGGCCAGGCCGGGGTCGAGCCGGATGGCGAAGTCCGGTTCCACCGTCCACCGGGTGGATCCGTAGCCGTCCCGCTCCTTGATGCCGCGCTCGGTGTACTTGCCGTTGAGGCAGAAGTCCCAGTGCCCGGCGGCACACGCACCGCACGGCTCGGGGTCGGGCCGGCGCACCACGCCGACCACCAGGTCGCCGGCCGCGAAACCGGAACCCTCCGGCGCGGTGCGCACCCGGCCCAGCGACTCGTGGAACAGCACCAGCCGGTCCGCGCCCGGCGGCACCCAGCCGTAACCCTTCTCGGTGATCTCGACGTCCGTGCCGCAGACGCCGACCAACATGCCGTCCACCACGAGTTCGCCGCCGGCCGCGACGGGCTCGTCCCGTTCGGTC
>DATEPR010000188.1:0-15566 GCA_035273045.1 Pseudonocardiaceae bacterium
ACCGGTGTTGTCGCCGTATTCGGCGAGCAATTCCGCCACCGTGCGCTGTGGGCGCTCCGAACCGCTGTCTCGAGTCATCGTCTCCACCGTGCCCCGTGCGGCCCCGTCCGTCCAGTGACCCCCGAGGGATACGCGCCGTCAGTGTGGTCCAGGCGCCGCAGAATCACACCTTCCCGCAGCGCCCAAGGGCAAATCTCCAGTTCGGTCAGGTCGAGCGCGCGCATCGTGGCCTCCGCCACCAGCGCGCCGCCGACCAACTGGTGGGCACGGCTGGCGCTGACACCCTCCAGTTCGGCGATGTCCGAGCTGGCCATGCGGGACACGAACGCGATCAGTTGCCGCAACCCGGCGTCGGTCAGCGTCCGCCGCACCCTCGGTCCCTGGCTGGACGGCGCGGCACCGGTCAACCGGGCCAGCGAGCGGAACAGCTTCGACGTGGCCACCGCCCGGTCCGGCGTGCCCAGCTTGCGCACCCGCTTGCCCAGCGAGGCCAGTTTGCCGTCCAGCCACTCGCGCAGCTCGGTCACCGACGACCGGCTCGGCGGGTCACCGGACAACCGGTCCCTGGTCAGCCGGCCGGCGCCCAGCGGCAGCGACTCGGCCAGTTCCGGCTCCTCGTCCAGGCCGACCGCGATCTCCAGCGAGCCGCCGCCGATGTCGGCCACCAGCAGCCGGCCGGCGGACCAGCCGCACCAGCGCCGGGCCGCCAGGAACGTGTACCGGGCCTCGTCCGGCCCGGACAGCACCTCAAGCTCGACGCCGGTGCGCTCGCGGACCGCGGCCAGCACCTCGGCCGAGTTGCTGGCCTCGCGCAGGGCCGACGTGGCGAACGCCATCAGCTCCTCGCAGCCGATCTTGTCGGCCTCGTCGCGGGCCGCGGCCACCGACCGGACCAGTTCCTGCGCACCCCGGTCGGACAGCCGGCCGTCCGCGTTGATCCGCTCGGCCAGCCGCAGCGTCGACTTCACCGACGAGGTCGGCAGCGGGTGGGCACCACGATGCGCGTCCACCACGAGCAGGTGGACGGTGTTGGACCCGACGTCTAGCACCCCGAGGCGCACGGCCGGAAACGGTACCGGGCCGCCTGGACCGTTCCGGTCAGGACTCGAATTTGTAGCCGAGGCCACGCACGGTGACGAGGTGGCTGGGCGCCGACGGATCGGGTTCGATCTTCGAGCGCAGACGCTTGACGTGCACGTCCAGCGTCTTGGTGTCGCCGACGTAGTCCGCACCCCACACCCGGTCGATCAGCTGGCCCCGGGTGAGCACCCGGCCGACATTGCGCAGCAGGTACTCCAGCAGGTCGAACTCCTTCAGCGGCAGCGGCACCTCGCTGCCGGACACGGTCACCACATGGCGCTCGACGTCCATCCGCACCGGCCCGGCGGCCAGCACCTGCGGCTGCGTCTCGACGTCCGGGCCGCCCTCGCCGCCGCGCCGCAGCACGGCCCGGATCCGGGCGATCAGCTCGCGGGCCGAGTAGGGCTTGGTGACGTAGTCGTCCGCGCCCAGTTCCAGGCCGACCACCTTGTCGATCTCACCGTCCCGGGCGGTCACCATGATCACCGGCACGGCCGAGCGCTGGCGCAACGACTTGCACACGTCGGTCCCGCTCATCCCGGGGAGCATCAGGTCCAGCAGCACGATGTCCGCGCCGTTGCGGTCGAACTCCTGCAGCGCCTCCTGCCCGGTCACCGCGACCGCCGTGGTGAAGCCCTCCTTGCGCAGCAGGAAGGCCAGTGGATCGGCGAACGACTCCTCATCTTCGACAATCAGCACCCGAGTCAATGCGAGCCTCCGTCAGTCGCCGCTGACGCCGGTGGGCGCCGCGGTGTGGTGGGGGTGGTTGGACGTGTCGTGCTGGTCATGGGTGGGGAGCGCGTTCCCGTCGCCGGACAGCTGGCTGACCGGCAGCCGGATGGTGAAGGTGGAACCGGTGCCCGGCTTGCTCCACAGCCGGACCTCGCCGCCGTGGTTGGCGGCGACGTGCTTGACGATGGCCAGCCCGAGCCCGGTGCCGCCGGTGGCGCGGGACCGGGCCGGGTCGACGCGGAAGAAGCGCTCGAACACCCGCTGCTGGTGCTCGTGCGCGATGCCGATGCCGCGGTCGGTGACGGCGATCTCGGCGTAGCCGTCGGTCTCCCGGCGGCTGATGGACACCGGGCTGCCCGGTGACGAGTAGGCGACGGCGTTGTCGATCAGGTTGGACAGGGCGGTCACCAGGAGGGTGCGGTCGCCGTCCACGACCAGGCCGCTGTCGGCGTCGGTGGTGATCGCGATGCCGGTGGACTCGGCGACCAGGGCGGACCGGCCCAGTGCCTCGGCGACGACCTCGTCGACGTCCACCGGGCTCATCTCGGGCAGCCGGGCCGCGCCCTGCAGCCGGGACAGCGCGATCAGCTCGGTGACCAGCGTGCCCAGCCGGGTGGCCTCGCGGACGATCTTGGCGCTGAACCGGCGGACCTCGGCCGGGTCGTCGGCCGCGTCCAGCACGGCCTCGGCGAGCAGCGCCAGCGCGCCGACCGGTGTCTTCAGCTCGTGGCTGACGTTGGCCACGAAGTCGCGCCGGGTGGCCTCCAGGCGGACGGCGTCGGACTCGTCCGCGGCGTCCACCACGGTGAACCGGTCGGCGAGCAGCCGGACCTCGCCGCGGACGGCGGCCGGCCCCATGCCGTGCGACTCCAGCGGCGAGAGGTCGACCTCCATCGTCCGGCCCGACTCGCGGACCAGTTCGGCGGCCTGGCGCACCCGGGGATCCGGCTGGTGGTTGCGCACCACGCCGAGCTGCACGGCGCGTGGGTTGTGCACGACGACGTCGCCCCACTCGTTGAGCACGACCACCCCGTTGTGGGACGAATTGACTACTCTGCGCATGAGGTCGGCGACGGTGACCCCGGCCGGCTGGCGGCGCAGCCCCCGGCCGGCCACCGCCCTGCCCCAGAGCCAACCCCCGACCGCGCCGACCAGCAGCATGCCGGCCGACAGGGCGAGCCACCCTGAAACGGTCACAGCGGCATGGTAAGCAGCGCTACCCCCAGGTCACCTAGTGCGCAGTGGGCAACCGTGACGCCGCCGACACCATTGCCACGTGATGTTCGACGGCTGGATACGTGCTGTTCACCTGATCCAGTGAGCCGACTACACGGCGTCCAGTTCGGCCCGGTCCTCCTCGGTCAGCCGGATCGCGGCCGCGGCCACGTTCTCCTCCAGGTGGGCCACCGACGACGTACCCGGGATGAGCAGCACACACGGCGCGAAGTCCAGCAGCCAGGCCAGCGCGACCTGCCGTTCGGTGACGCCGTGCCGACCGGCCACACCGGCCAGCGGCTCCAGCGGCATCGGGCGGAAAGCGCTGCCCAGTGGGAAGAACGGCACGTAGGCGATGCCCAGTTCGGCACACCTGGCGACCATCGGGGCGTCGTCGCGCATCGCGATGTTGAAAGCGTTCTGCACCTGGGCGACCGGCGCGATGGACAACGCCTCGTCCAGTTGCCTGATGCTCGCGTTGCTCACCCCGAGATGCCGGATCAGCCCCTGCTCGCGCAGGTCGGCGAGCACCTCGAAGCGCTTCCCGATCGAGGAGTCGTCCGGCCCGCCCTCGCTGTGCATCCGCAGGTTGACCAGGTCCAGCGCGGGCACGTCCAGGTGCTCCAGGTTGTCGTGCACGGCGGAGCGGAGTTCGTCCGGGCTGTCGGCGCGCAGCCACGCGCCGGTGTCGTCGCGCCGCGCGCCGACCTTGGTGACCAGGACCAGGCCCTCCGGGTACGGGTGCAGCGCCTGGCGGATCAGGTGGTTCACCACGTACGGGCCGTAGAAGTCGCTGGTGTCGATGTGGTTCACGCCGAGTGCCACCGCGCGCCGCAGCACGGCCAGGGCAGCGTCCGGATCGGCGGGCGGCCCGAACACGCCCGGTCCGGCGAGCTGCATCGCGCCGAAACCCATCCGGTTGACCGGCAGGGTGCCGCCGAACCGCCAGGTGCCCGCCGCGTTCACGTCAGTCGTCATGACACCACTCCAACAGCGACCGGCGGGTTCCGCACGGTGCTGGCAGGAAGCTGCCAACGGCGCGGGAGGACACTGGAGGTGATGGACATACTGACCGCGGCCCGCAACGGGGACGACCGGGTGATCACCGTCCGGGGCGAGGCCGAACTGTTCGCGCGGGCCGGCCACCTGTTCCACGCCCGGGAGGAGTTCGTCTGCGCCGCCAAGGACATGTCGACGTGGTCGGCGCGCCGCGGCCGGGAGTCCGCCGCCGTCCAGGCGGCCGCTCAGGTGGCCGGCGGCGTGCGGATGCGCAAGCTGTACAACCCGGCCGCACTGGCCGATCCGGTCGACGCCGCCCACCTGAGCGAGATCGCCTCGGCGGGCGTGCAGGTGCGGATCTGCCCGACGCCGCTGGGCTACGAGACGATCATCGTCGACCGCAGGATGGCGGTCCTGGCCGGCCCGGCGCGTACCGGGCCGCGCGAGTACCACGTGATCACCGCGCCCGAGGTGGTCGGCGGGGTGCGCTCGCTCTACCAGGCCACCTGGGCGGGCGCCACCGACCTGGCCGACTACCTGCCAGCGCCGCCGCCGCACGTGGACGAGCAGGGCATGGCGATCCTGCGGCTGCTGTCGTCCGGCCACAAGGACGAGGCCGCGGCCCGGTCGCTGGGCGTGTCGGTCCGGACCTACCGCCGGCGGGTGGCCGAGCTCATGACGCTGCTCGGCGCGGAGTCGCGCTTCCAGGCCGGTGAACGGGCCAGGG
Source organism: Pseudonocardiaceae bacterium (assembly GCA_035273045.1). GTDB lineage: Bacteria > Actinomycetota > Actinomycetes > Mycobacteriales > Pseudonocardiaceae > DATEPR01. The sequence continues at coordinate 4,754 of DATEPR010000188.1, forward strand.
CCCTTGGCCTGCGCTGGTAGCCGCTACCGGCCCTGGTTGGCGACGGCCGCGATGGACGCCTCGGCGGCGGCCGGGTCCAGGTAGGTGCCGCCGGGATTGGTGGGCCGCAGGTCGTCGTCCAGGTCGTAGCGCAGCGGGACGCCGGTGGGCAGGTTGAGCGCGGCGATGGCCTCGTCCGAGATGCCGTCCAGGTGCTTGACCAGGGCGCGCAGCGAGTTGCCGTGCGCGGCGAGCAGGACCGTGGCGCCGGAGCGCAGGTCGGGCACGATGGCCTGCTCCCAGTACGGCAGCAGTCGGGCCACCACGTCCTTCAGGCACTCGGTGCGCGGCATTCCGGCGCCCAGGCCGGCGTAGCGGGGGTCGCCCTCCTGGCTGAACTCGTCGCCGGGGTCGATCGGCGGTGGCGGTGTGTCGTAGGAGCGGCGCCACAGCATGAACCGCTCCTCGCCGTACTGCTGGAGCGTCTGCTTCTTGTTCTTGCCCTGCAAGGCTCCGTAGTGCCGCTCGTTGAGCCGCCAGTCCCGGCGGACCGGAATCCAGTGCCGGTCGCACCGGTCGAGCGCGATGTTGGCGGTGGCGATGGCGCGGCGCAGCACCGACGTGTGCACGATGTCGGGCAGCAGTCCGGTGTCGGCGAGGAGTTCGCCGCCGTGCAGGGCCTCCGACTCGCCGTTCGCCGACAGGGGGACATCCACCCATCCGGTGAACAGGTTCTCCGCGTTCCACACGCTCTCGCCGTGGCGGAGCAGCACCAGGGTCGCCATGTGCCCAGCCTGCCAGACCGATCCAGAAACGCGGCCGGCGACCGTACCGTCACCAGGCATTCACCGACACTGGTTGAACCAATCACACGTTTGTGTCAGGAAAAGTGACCAAGAACACAACGGGCTACTCCACCCGGCTTCCGTGTTATCAAATTGTTATCGAGATAGAACCCTGTTCACTAGAACGTAGTAATACGCGCTCTTGTGATGCGTTCCGCCATCTGACAGGTTGACAACGCTCTCCCGGATCGGCTCCCACGCACTCCCCGATCCGAAGGGAGCGAACGCGGTTCGCCTCCCCGTCGAACCGCACCCGCCCGGTCTCCTGGGTCCCCCCGCCCAGCCGGCCGCAGCGGCGGGGCAGTCGAAGCGGGGCGGCTCGAGTATGCGACTCCCCCTCCCTCCCGGGCCGCCTCGCTCGTCCCCTCATTCCCGAGAACTCAGCGGCGACTCGTCGCGCGCCCGCACCAGGTGCTCGAACGCCTTCAGATTGGCCAAAGACTCGCCGCGCGAAACGCGCCAGTCCCACTCCCGCCGGATGGACGACGCGAAACCCAGTTCCAGCAGCGTGTTGAAGTCGCCGTCGGCCGCCTCCAGCACCTGGCCGAGCAGCCGGTCCAGCTCGTCCGCGGTGACCAGCGCCGGGTCGATCCGGCCGATCAGGTAGATGTCCCCGGACTCGTCGACGGTGTAAGCGACACCGTAGAGCTTCGCGTTGCGGCGCAACAGGAACCGGTACACGTCCTGGTGGGCCTCGTCCGGCCGCCGGCACACGAACGCCTCGACCACCAGCGCGTGCCGGCCGACGATCAGCCAGCAGTTGGTGGCCAGCTTCTTCACCCCGGGCAGCGTCACGAAGTAGGTGCCCAGACCCTTGCGCTGGTAGGACAGTTCCCGCTCGTCCAACGTCCTGGCGATCACCTGGTCCAGCGTGCCCAGCACCGAATCAGTCATACCGCGACCTCCCCGACCGCTGCCCGGAAGGCGGCAGCGGCCTGTACGTAGCCTGCCAGCAGCCGGTCCGTGGTGCGTTCCCAGGAGAAGCGGGCGGCATGCCGGACCGCCCCGCCGGACAGCCGCTCCCACAGGCCACGCCGCAGCGCCACGTCGGCCATGGCCGCCGCCCAGCGGGCCGGGTCGTGCCCGGTCACCAGGCGGCCGGACACCCCGTCGGCCACCGCGACCGGCAGCCCGCCCACGGCCGCGGCCACCACCGGCGTGCCGCACGCCTGGGCCTCCAGTGCCACCAACCCGAACGACTCGTTGTGGCTGGGCACCGCGACCACGTCGGCCGCCCGGTACACGCCGGCCAGCTCGTCGGCCGGCACCGGCGGCAGGAACCGCACCAGCCCACCGATGCCCAACTGCGCGGCCAGTTCGGCCAGGCCGACCGGCCGCGCCAGGCCGGACCCGGACGCGCCACCCACCACAAGCACCACCAGCCGCCGGGCCAGGGACGGATCGCGGGCCACCATCTCGGCGGCCGCGCGCAGCAGCACGTCGGGCGCCTTCAGCGGCTGGATGCGGCCGACGAACGCGAGCACCACGGCATCCGGCGGGACACCCAGCGCGGCGCGGGCCGCCAGCCGTTGGCCCGCGGTGGCCGGCGTGAAGCGCTCCAGGTCAACGCCCGGCGGCACGACCAGCACCCGGTCCGGGTCGGCGCCGTACAGGTCGACCAGTTGCCGGCCCTCGACGTCGGTGTTGGCCACCAGCCGGTCGGACTCGTCGACCACCTGCTGCTCGCCGATCACCCGCGACCTCGGCTCTGGCGCGTCACCCTCGGCAAGGGCCGCGTTCTTCACCCTGGCCAGGGTGTGCGCGGTGTGCACCAGCGGCACGGCCCAGCGCTGGCTGGCCAGCCAGCCGACCTGGCCGGACAGCCAGTAGTGCGAGTGGACGACGTCGTAGTAGCCGGGCTCGTGGAACGCCTCGGTGCGCAGCACGCCCGCGGTGAAGGCACACAGTTGGGCCGGGAGTTCCGATTTGTCCAGACCTTCGAACGGGCCGGCGACGACGTTGCGGACCAGCACCCCGGGCGCCACGTCCACCACCGGCGGCAGCCCGGACGACGTGGCCCGGGTGAAGATCTCCACCCGCACGCCCCGCCGGGCCATCCGCAGCGCGGTCTGCATGACGTAGACGTTCATCCCGCCGGCGTCACCGGTGCCCGGCTGCTCCAGCGGCGATGTGTGCACCGACAGCACGGCGACCCGGCGCGGCTGGTCGGGCACCGGGCGCAGGAACGTCGGATGGGTGATCATGCGGCTCCTCCGGCCGGCGGGAAACAGCGGTCCAGGTGCTCGGCCAGCGCGGCGTCGAAAGCACTGGCGCGTTCGGCGAACGGCAGGTGTCCGGTGTGGTCGAACCAGGTCAGCGTGGCGCCGGGGACCAGCCCGGCGGTGTACTCGGCGGCCGACGGCGCGACCACCTCGTCCTGCCGGCCGTGCAGCACCAGCGTGGGCACGTCGACGGCGGCGAGCACGCCGGCGGAGTCCACGTCCCGGTCGAACAGCGCCGCACGCACCCTGGCCGGCACCCGCAACGACTCGGCCACCAGGGATTCGGCGAACCGGCTGGGCCGCGCGCCGGTGCCGGGCATCCCGGTGGCGAACTCGCGCAACGCCGGGCCGGCCACCTCCGGATCCGCGGCCAGGGCGGCGGGCTGCACGGCCCGCATCAACCGCCCGACCCGCCCGCCGGGATGCCCCCTGCCGATCTCGGTGATGGCGCCGACGAACACCAGCCCGGCCACGCCCGCGGTGCCGTGGCAGCGCAGGTAGTCGGTGACCACCAGCCCGCCGTAGGACCAGCCGACCAGGACGGCGGGCCGGCCGGCGAGAGCCAGCAGCGCGGCGACGTCCGCAGCCCACTCGCCGGGTGAGTCGTAGCCGGTCAGTGGGGCGTCCGAGTCGCCGTGGCCGCGCAGGTCGGCGGCGATCAGGCGGTACGAGTCGGCGAGCGGGCCGGTGAGCTGGTGCGACCACACCCGGGACGACTGGGCCCAACCGTGCAGGAACAGCACGGGCGGCGCGTCCGTGGGTCCCGCCGTCCGCACCGCCAGCCGGACGCCGGAGCGCCCGGTCACGGTGCCGTGACCGATCCTGTCGTCGAGTGTCGGCACGCGCTCACCCATCCCGTGTCTGCCACTGACCCTCCAGCACTCAACGGGCTCAGGGCGGGGGATCTTCCCGTTCCGGGCAAGATGACGTGATGACTACGACCAGTTCTCCCGTGGCCGTCGTGACGGGCGCGAGTTCCGGCATCGGCGAGGCGACCGCACGCGCGCTGGCCACCGAGGGTTTCCACGTGGTGCTGGGTGCGCGCCGGATGGACCGGCTGGAGCGGATCGCGGCCGAGATCGGTGGCACCGCGTTGCCGCTCGACGTGACAGACGCCACATCGGTGGACGTGTTCGCGGCGGCAGTGCCCTCGGCCAACGTGTTGGTGAACAACGCGGGCGGCGCGCTGGGCGCCGAACCGGTCGCCGACGCCGACGAGGGCCACTGGCGCTGGATGTGGGAGGCCAACGTGCTGGGCACCCTGCGGGTCAGCAGGGCGTTCCTGCCCAAACTCGTCGAGTCGGGCAACGGTCACGTCGTGACGGTGACGTCGATCGCGGCGACCGAGGTGTACGACGGCGGTTCCGGCTACACGTCGGCCAAGCACGCGCAGTCGGCGCTGCACCGGACACTGCGCGGCGAATACCTCGGCAAGCCGGTGCGGTTCACCGAGATCCTGCCCGGCCTCGTGGAGACGGAGTTCTCACTGGTCCGGTTCGACGGCGACGCCGAACGGGCCGCGTCGGTCTACAAAGGACTGGAACCGCTGGTGGCCACCGACGTGGCCGAGGTGATCGCGTTCGCGGTGACCCGCCCGGGACACGTCAACCTGGACAGCATCGTCATCAAGCCGAGGGCGCAACACTCCGCCGCCCGGGCCCACCGGACCTGAACGAGCGTTGCCCGCGCTACAGCGAGCAGCCGACCAGCACCGGCTCGGGTCGCAGCCGGATGCCGAAGCGCGCCCGCACCCCGTCGGCCACCTCCCTGGCCAGCGCGAGCAGATCGGCCGTGGTGCCGTCGCCCCGGTTGGTCAGGGCCAGGGTGTGCTTGCCGGACAACGCGACCCGGCCGCCGGGGCCGGGATGTCCCTTGCCGAAACCGGACCGTTCGATCAGCCACGCGGCGGACAGCTTGGTGCGGCCGGGACCGGCGGGGTAGGTCGGCATGGCCGGGCCGTCCCACCGGGCCCGCACGGCGGCCAGTTCGTCGTCGGACAGCACCGGATTGGTGAAGAACGAGCCGGCGCTCCACGTGTCCTTGTCGGCCTGGTCGAGCACCATTCCCTTGCCGCGCCTCAGTTGCAGCACCGCCGCCCGCGCTTCGGCCACCGGCACCCTGGTGCCGATCGGCACGTCCAGCACCCTGGCCAGTTCGGCGTACCGGATCGGCGCCGACCGGCCGCCGTCGGCCAGCACGAACCGGACCCGCAGCACGACGGCCGAGTCGGTGCCCTTGAGCACGCTGGTCCGGTAGGCCAGCCCGAGCGCGTCCGCGGCCACCGTGCGGACCTGGCCGCTGCGCCGGTCCAGCAGGTCCACCGACACCAGCAGGTCGCTCACGCCGACGCCGTACGCCTCCACGTTCTGCACCGGCGTGGCACCGGCCAGCCCCGGGATGCCGGACAGGCACTCCAGTCCGCCCAGGTCCTCGGCGACCGTCCTGGCCACCGTGGCGTCCCAGTCCATGCCGGCCTCGACGGTGAGCTGGACCGAACCGTCGCCGAGCCGGTCGTAGCCGACGCCGGTGGTGGCGATCCGCACCACGGTGCCGTCGAAACCCTCGTCCGCGATCACCAGGTTCGACCCGCCGCCCAGCACCAGCAGCGGTTCACCGGCCGTGTCGGCGGCACGCACCGCGGCCACCACCTCGGCGGAGCGCCGGGCCGTCACGAACCGCGCGGCCGGCCCGCCCAGCCGCAGGGTGGTGTACCCGGCGAGCGCGGTGCCGGAGCCCACGTAGGCACCGGTCTGGGAGCTGGTCACGGTCGTCAACGGTAGCCTTCGGCGCATGGCACGGCGCATCGACCATCGATCACGCTCCCGCTGGGACGCGCACACGGTGTACACCGCGCTGGTCGACGAGGCCTATCTGAAGCACCGGCTGGCGGCGATCGGCGGTCAGCACGCGGAACTCGTGGCGCGCACCGCGGACGCCGACAGCGCTTCGCTGAAGCTGCGGCACGGCGTGGCGGCCGATGCCCTGCCGCAGGCGGTGCGCGTGCTGCTCGGCGGTGACCTGCGGATCGACCGGGCCGAGACGTGGCGGCGTGATCCGGCGGGCGGCTTCACCGGCACGGTCGCGGTGACGATCCCGTCGATGCCCGGCCAACTCGGTGGCACGCAGCGGTTGCGGGACGTCGGGGACCAGGGCAGCGAACTGCTCGTGGACGGCTCGGTGGCGATCCCGATTCCGTTCGTCGGCGGCCGGATCGAGGAGACCGTCGTGGACCAGATCGCGAAGCTGCTGGACGCCGAGCACCAGTTCACCGAGGAATGGCTCGACCGGCACCGGGCATGAGGCAGCCGCGGCTGGCCGCCGGCCGCGCCCGGGCGCTCGGCCTGCCGACCAGGGGTACGACCAATCCGAACCGGTTGCGCAGGGTGGACCGCTGGCTGGCCGGCACGCCGTCGGTGACCGCCGTCCTGGCCCGCGCCGCCGATCCCTTGGTGGTGGACCTCGGTTACGGCGCGACGCCGGTGACGTCGGTGGAACTGCTCGGCCGGCTGCGTGCGATCCGGCCGGACGTGCGGGTGCTGGGCCTAGAACTGGACGCCGACCGGGTGGCCGCCGCGCAACCGGCCGCCGACCCGCCGTGGCTGGAGTTCCGCCGCGGCGGGTTCGAGCTGGCCGGCCGGAATCCGGTGCTGCTGCGGGCTTTCAACGTGTTGCGCCAGTACACCGAACCGGACGCGGCCGCCGCGTGGCGGACCATGACCGAGCGGCTGGCACCCGGTGGGCTGCTGGTCGAGGGAACCTGCGACGAGATCGGCCGGCGCTGCTGCTGGGTCACGCTGGACGCGGCCGGTCCGCGCACGTTCACCCTGGCGTGCCGGCCCGCGTCGGTGGGCCGGCCGTCCGATCTGGCCGAACGGCTGCCGAAGGCGCTGATCCACCGCAACGTGCCCGGCGAGCGCGTGTACGCGCTGCTGGCCGCGCTGGACGAGACCTGGGCGAGGGCGGCGCCGTTCGCGCCGTTCGGTCACCGGGCGCGGTGGGTGGAGGCGGTGCGGGCGCTGGCGGCCGACGGCTGGCCGGTGGTCGACCGGCGGCGCCGGTGGCGGTTGGGCGAGGTCACAGTGGAGTGGTCAGCCGTCGCACCCTGATCGTGGGTGCCTGTCACAATCGTCAACCATGCCAGCCGACGAACGCCGCTACGTGATCCGGTTCGGCTGCCCCGACCGCAGGGGCATCGTGGCCCGGATCTCGTCCTTCCTGGCCGAACACGGCGGCTGGATCGTCGAGGCCGCCTACCACACCGACCGGGACAGCGGCTGGTTCTTCACCCGCCAGGAGGTGCTTGCCGGGTCGCTGCCGTTCGACGTGGACGACCTGCGCGCCCGGTTCGCCGCGGTGGCCAAGGAGTTGGGCGCCAACGCGGACTGGCGGATCAGCGACACCGCGCAGCGGCGCCGCATGGTGATCCTGGTGTCCCGTGAGGGCCACTGCCTGTACGACCTGCTCGGCCGGGTCGCCGCCCGGGAGCTCGACGTGGACGTCGCGGCGGTCATCGGCAACCACCTGGACCTGGCCGACATCACCAGGGCGCACGGCATTCCGTTCTTCTACGTGCCGTTCCCGCCTGGCGACCCGGACGGCCGGGCGGCGGCGTTCGCCCAGTTGACCCAACTGGTGGACGGCCACCGCCCGCACGCCGTGGTGCTGGCCCGGTTCATGCAGGTGCTGCCGGCCGAGGTGTGCGCCGCGTGGGCCGGCCGCGCGCTGAACATCCACCACAGCTTCCTGCCGTCGTTCGCCGGCGCCCGGCCGTACCACCAGGCGCACGTACGTGGCGTGAAGCTGATCGGCGCCACCTGCCACTACGTGACGGCCGAACTGGACGCCGGGCCGATCATCGAGCAGGACGTGACCCGGGTGGACCACCGGGACTCGGTGGCCGACCTGGTCCGCAAGGGCCGGGACATCGAGAAGGTGGTGCTGGCCAGGGGGTTGCGCTGGCATCTGGAGGACCGGGTGCTGCTGCACGGCAACCACACGGTGATCCTCTGACCCGGCCCGCCCGCGACCGTAAGCTCGACTGTGTGGTTTCGCCGATCGTGGACATCCAGCGGCTGCGGGAGATCAGGGCGGCGGGGCACGATCTGCGCGGCGCCGTGCTGGTCGGCCTCGACCTGACCGAGCCGGACGACGACCGCCTGCTGCGCACCGCCCTGGACGGCGCGCTGCTGCTGGGCTGCCGGCTCACCCCGGCCAGCATGGCGCGGGCCGAGGCGGCGGGTGTGCTGCTGTTCCCGGAGATCCCCGACCTGCCCTACCGGCCGTACCGCAGCACGCTGTACCCGCCGGAGGAGTTGTTCGCCGGTTTCGACCCGGACCGGCCGGAGTCGTACGCGGACACCATGGACGCCAGGGTGTACCGGCACGTCAGGGCGGAGGGCGAGCAGCCGGGACCGGTGGCCGCGCTGTCCCGCCGGCTGCACGACCACGGCATCGCCGAGGCGCTGCACGACATGCTGGCCGGCGCCGGCCGGCCGGTCGCGGTGATGGGCGGGCACGAGTTGACCCGCGACTCGGCCGGCTACCGGGCGGCCGCCGAACTGGGCCGGGCACTGGGTCGCAGCCCGGCCGGTTTCACCGTGCTGACCGGTGGCGGTCCCGGTGCCATGGAGGCCGTGCCACTCGGCGTACGACTGTCCGAACAGGAGGATTCCGCGCTGGACGACGCGCTGGCGATCCTCGCCGGGGCACCGGTGTTCGGCCATGGTTCCACAGTGGACAACGTGACGATCGGGCGCTGGTTGGCCGCCGCCGGGCGGGTGCCGCTGCCGGAGCCGGACCGGCCGCGCACCATCGGCATCCCCACCTGGTTCTACGGCCACGAGCCGCCCAACACGTTCTGTTCGTTGCACGCCAAGTACTTCGCGAACTCGGTGCGCGAGGACGGCCTGCTCACCGTGGCCACCGGCGGTGTGGTGTACACGCCGGGCAGCGCGGGCACCGTGCAGGAGGTCTTCCAGGACTACACCGGCAACCACTACTCGTCGTCCGGCCCGCCGGCGCCGATGGTGTTCCTGGACAAGGACTTCTGGATGAACGAGGTGCCGGCGGCGCCGCTGGTCCAGCAGTTGGCCAAGGGCAGGGAGTCGGAGCGGTGGATCCTGGTCACCGACGACCGGGACGAGGCCGTCGCCCTGCTGGAGGACTACGCGCGGGGCTGACGGCCGCGCAGCGGCACCTCGCGGACCATGACGGCGAGCACCAGCGCGGCCACGCTGACCGCGGCGGCGACCGCGAAGGCCGTGGACAGGCCGGTGACGAACCGCTCCCTGATCGGCAGCGCGGCGGCCGGTGGCAGCCGGGCCAGGAACGACGTGTCGTCCAGGGCGTGCCGGCTGATCGTGGCGCCCGCGACCGAGTAGACGACGGACAGCAGGCCCGCGATGCCGACCGTGCCGCCGATCTGCCGGAACAGCGCGGCCGCCGACGACGCGACCCCGATGTCCTCGATCGCCACCGCGTTCTGCACCGTCATCGAGATGGTGGCCTGGTAGAGGCCCTGGCCGGCGCCGAACACGAACATGCCGGCGACGGCGGGCACCAGCGAACCGCCGACGCCCACGCCGGCCAGGCACACCGCGCCGGCGATGAGCAGCACCGCTCCGGTCACCGGCAGCACCTTGTACCGCCCGGTGCGGGCCGTGACCTGGCCGGCCACCTGCGCGGCCAGCACCATGCCGACCACCACCGGCAGCGTGAGCAGTCCGGCCTCGGTCGGCGGGTAGCCGCGCACCAGTTGCAGGTACAGCGGCAGCAGCACGGTCACGCCGAACGTGACGACGCTCTGCACCGCGGCCTGGGCCGTGCCGACGGCGAACGCGCGGATGCCGAACAGCCGCAGCGCCAGCAGGGCGCCGTCCCCGGCCGCCCGCTCCGCCAGCAGGAAACCGGCCACCCCGCACAGGCCGATCACGTAGCACGCCACCGACCGCCCGGCGCCCCATCCCCACTGCTGGCCCCACTGCGCGACCAGCAGCAGCGGCACCAGGGCCACCACCAGCAGCAGCACGCCGACGTGGTCCACCCGGCGCACGGTGGTCCGTCCGCCAACCCACGGCGCCCGCGCCACCACGGCCAGCGCGACCGCCCCGACCGGGACGTTGACCAGGAAGATCCACCGCCAGCCGGCCACGCCGAGCAGCGAGCCGGCACCGGCCAGCGCACCGCCGACCAGTGGGCCGAGCACGCTGGCCACGGCGAACACGCTGATGAAGTAGCTGCCGTACCGGGCGCGTTCGCGCGGCGGCACGAGTACGCCGGTGATCGCCGAGGTCAGCGAGAACACGCCGCCGGCGCCGGCACCCGCGACCGCACGGAACATCGCGAGCTCGGTCATCGACGTGGCCAGCGAGCACAGCACCGAACCGGCCAGGAACACGACGACCGCCGCTCCGAACAGCCGGGTCCGGCCGAACTGGTCGGCCAGCCGGCCGTACACCGGGGTGGTCACCGTCGACATGATCAGGAACGCGGTGGTGACCCACGCCTGCGCGGTCAGCCCGTGCAGGCTCGCCCCGATCCGGTACAGCGCGGTGGACACGACGGTGGAGTCCAGTGCGGCGACGAACGAGACCAGCAGCAGTCCGCCGAACACCGCACGCTGGCCCGCCGAGTTGTGCACGCCGGCATTAGATCGGCGCGAATCCGTTGTCCTCAAACAACTTGTGGCTCAGCCCGACAACCAATGGTTGTACGGTGTACCGGTGAACCTGGAGGGTGTGCGGGCGTTCGTGGCGGTCGCCGAGGAGG
>DATEPR010000189.1:0-8405 GCA_035273045.1 Pseudonocardiaceae bacterium
GGGTGCGTTCGTGGCGGATCCGCTGGGCGCCGACCCCGACGTGGCCGGCGTGGTGCTGCGCCGGTACGCCACCGCCGCGGAAACGAGTGTCGCCCGGCGGGCCTCGTGAGCTAGAAAGCTCGCATGTTGCGAGGGGAACTCGTCGGGCTGCGGGCCAAACACGAGTCGGACACACCGATCCTGGACGCCGAGCTGCACGACGACGTGGTGAACGACGTGCGGTCGGGCTGGCGGCCGTGGCGGCCGGTGTCGCCGGGTGCCGAGGCGTCGCGCTTCCGGGTCAGCGAACCCGCCGACGACCGGGCGCACTTCGCCGTGGTGGAGCTGACGTCCGGCACCCTGGTCGGCGAGGCCCAGCTGGCCGGCATCGACCCGCACAACCGGACCGCGCTGGTCGGGCTGGCACTGCGGCCCGCCTGGCGGGGCAAGGGCCTGGGCACCGACATCGTGCGGGTGCTGTGCCACTACGCGTTCGTCGTGCTGGGCCTGCACAGCGTGCGGCTGGGCACGCTGGCCGACAACCACGGCATGATCAAGGCGGCGGAACGGGCCGGGTTCACCCGGGAGGGCGTCGGCCGCGAGGTCGCCTGGATCATGGGCGAGCACGTGGACAGCGTGTACTACGGGATGCTGGCGAGCGAGTGGCCGGCATGACGCCACTGCGGGGTGAACTGGTCCGGCTGCGCGCCAGGATCGAGACGGACGTGCCGGTGCTGCACGACGAACTGCACGACGACGTGGCGGGCGAGTCAAGGGGCAGCATGCGACCGTGGCGGCCGATCGCGCCGGGCGGCGATGCGTCGCCGTTCCGGGTCCGCGAGCCGAGCCAGGAGTGGGCCGCCTTCTCGGTCGTCGAACTGGCCACCGGCACGCTGGCCGGCATCGCGAGCCTGTGGGGGATCGACGCGCACAACCGGCTGGCGCACCTGGGCGTGGCGCTGCGGCCGGACTTTCGCGGCAAGGGACTGGGCACCGACGTCGTACGGGTGCTGTGCCACTACGGGTTCGTCGTGCTCGGCCTGCACCGCCTGCAGATCGACACCCTCGCCGACAACCGTGCCATGATCACGGCCGCGGAACGAGTGGGCTTCACGCGGGAAGGGACGCTGCGTCAGATGGCCTGGGTCATGGGCGAGCGGCTGGACTGCGTGCTGTACGGGATGCTGGCGGGCGAATGGCGGACGTGACACCACTGCGCGGCGAACTGGTCCGGCTGCGCGCCAGGATCGAGGCGGACGTGCGAATCCTGGACGAGGAACTGCACGACGACGTGGTCACGGCGGCCAGGGGCACGCAGCGCCCGTGGCGGCCGATGACGCCGGGCCACTCGTCGTCGCATCACCGGGTCAAGGAACCCAGTGCCGAGGCCGCCTCGTTCTCCGTCGTCGAACTGGCCACCGACACGCTCGCCGGCACGGCAGGGCTGTGGGGGATCGACGCGCACAACCGGTCGGCGCACCTGGGCCTCGGGCTGCGGCCCGCGTTCCGCGGCAAGGGGCTGGGCACCGACATCGTGCGCGTGCTGTGCCACTACGGGTTCGTCGTGCTCGGCCTGCACCGCCTGCAGATCGACACCCTCGCCGACAACCACGCCATGCTCGCGGCGGCCGAGCGGGTCGGCTTCCGGCGGGAGACCGTGCACCGGCAGTCGGCCTGGGTGCTGGGCGAGTTCCTGGACGAGGTCGTCCTCGGGTTGCTGGCCAGGGAGCACGACGCAAGGTCATGACCGCACCTCGCTGGCGCTCGGCACGGCCCTGACCGAAGGGACTGTGTTGTCTGATGACCTCGCAAGCTCGGTCATGAGGTTGACTGGCGGGCATGCTCGTCACCACCACCTACCTGGAGCAGACCGATCCGGCCGACCTCGTCCCGGCCCGGGTACCGGAGCGACCGGGCCGCATCGCGCGGGTCGGTGAGGTGTCCCCGGAGTTCTGCCGGTTCCTCTACACGGCCGTGGGCGGCGACTGGCACTGGACGCAACGCCTGCCCTGGACGCCGGCCGAGTGGACGGAATGGCTGTCCCGGCCCGGTTCGGAGACCTGGGTGCTGTGGATGGACGACACTCCGGCCGGTTACGTGGAACTGGACGCGCAGCCCGGCCCGCACGCCACCCAGGTCGAACTGGCGTACTTCGGCCTGCTCCCCCGGTTCATCGGGCGCGGCCTGGGCGGGCACCTGCTCAGCACCGGCATCGCGCACGCCTGGTCGCTGCACGAGCGCTGGCCCGGGCTGCCCGGGGTGGACCGGGTGTGGGTGCACACGTGCACGCTGGACGGCGAACACGCCCTGCCCAACTACCAGGCGCGCGGCCTGCGGGCGTACCGGAAGACCGAGACCGAGCAGGACCTTTCGGACGGGCCGGTCGGCCCGTGGCCGGGAGCGCGCTGACCGTCCCACGGTCTGACACGCCTTGACGCCCCGTGACCGCGCACGGTTAGCCTGTGAAGTGCCCTTCGACGCGAACGAGCGGCGACCCAGGCCCGCGGTGGTCGCGGTCGTGGGGGCCGGTCCCCGTGGCGTCGGCTTCCTGGAACGGTTGTCCGCCAACGTCGGTGAACTGCTGCCCGGCGCCCGGATCGACGTCCACCTGATCGATCCGTTCCCGCCGGGTGCGGGCCGGGTGTGGCGGCCGGACCAGTCACCGTTGCTGTGGATGAACTCGATGGCCGAGGACGTCACGATGTTCACCGACGACAGCGTGCGCTGCGAAGGGCCGATCGTGCCGGGACCGTCGCTGTCCGAGTGGGGCGAGGCCGCGCGGGCCGCCGGTGACACCGATCCGGAGTTGCGGGACCTGACCGGACGCACGTTCGCCAGCAGGCGGCTCGCCAGCCGGTACCTGTCGTGGTTCTACGACCAAGTCAGGGAAGACCTGCCCGGCACCGTGCACGTCGTGACCCACACCGACACGGTGGTCAGGGTCACCGGGCCCGACGACGGACCGCAGCAGGTGTGGCTGGCCGGCCGGGACGAGCCGCTCGTGGCGGACGTCGTCGTGTTCGCGATCGGCCACGCCGACTCGGAAACCCATGGCCCGGCACGGCAGCTGGCCGAGTTCGCCGACCGGCACGGGCTGTACTACCTGCCGCCCGCGTACACGGCGGACGTCGACCTGTCGCCGATCCCGGCCGGCCGGCCGGTGCTGGTGCGTGGCCTCGGGCTCGCGTTCGTGGACCTCATGGTGTTGCTCACCGAAGGGCGCGGCGGCACGTACCGGCCCGGCGCGGACGGCCTGGACTACCTGCCGTCGGGCCGGGAACCCGTGCTGTACGTGGGTTCCCGGCGTGGCGTGCCGTACCACGCGAAGATCGGTTACGGCTTCTCCGGTGCACCACCGAAACTCCCGCACTTCTTCACCCGGGAGGCGGTGGCCGAGCTGATCGCCGCGCACGACACGATGGGCTTCCGCAGGCACGTGTGGCCGTTGCTGGCCAAGGAGGTCGGCTGGGCGTACTACCACGAGCTGGGCACGAAGCACCCGGAACGGATGGCCGTGCCGTGGCCGGAGTTCGAGCGGCGCTACAGCGAACTGGACGTCGAGTCGCCCGCGATGCGCGCGCTCGTCGCGGCCGCCGTGCCCGACTGCGCCGACCGGTGGGACGTGCGGCAGCTGGACCATCCGTTGCGCGGCATGCGGTTCGACACCACGGAGCAACTGCAGGAGCACCTGCGCGGCTACGTGCGGGCCGACCTGACGCGCCGCACGGATCCGGCGTACAGCGCGGATCTCGGCGCGTTCCTCGCGCTGCTGTACGGATACGGCCAGCTCCCCGGCATCGCGGCGTCCGGCAAGCTCGACCCGCGGTCCCGCCGGGACGAGTTCGAGGGCTGGTGGACCGGGTTCTTCAGCTACTTCGCCAGCGGCCCGCCCGGCGAACGGCTGGAGCAGCTGCTCGCGTTGTCCAGGGCCGGGGTGGTCCGCTTCCTCGGCGCGGACATGTGGGTCACCGAGGACGAACGCCGCGGCCTGTTCGTCGCGGGCAGCGCCAGCATCGACGACGAGGTGGCGGCCAGGGCGCTGGTGGACGCCCGGCTGCCCAAGGCGACCGTCGAGCACACCGCGAACGGCCTGTTGCGGTTCCTGCGGGACAACCACGTGAGCAGCGAGGAACGGCTCGCCGACCAGTGCGGCACCGGGCTGGTCAAGGCGTCCGATGTGGACGGAAGGTTGATCGATCCGGTGCGTGGTCCGGCCCTGCGCCGGTTCGCCCTCGGCCCGTTCACCACCGTGCGCACGGCAGCGGCGTTCGCCCGCCCCAGGACGAACGCGCCCGCGTTCCGCTACAACGACGCCACGGCCCGGGCCGTGCTGCGCCTGCTCGCCGAGCCGGTACGTTGGGTGCCCGGCGAGGTCGAGGAGGACGGATGGCAGACGAACTGGTCCACTACCGGGTAGCGGCCGGCATCGGCACGATCACGCTGGACTCGCCGCGCAACCGCAACGCGCTGTCCGCCCAGCTGCGGCGGGAACTGTCCGCGCACCTGGACAGCGCGCTGGCCGACCCGGCGGTGCGGGTCGTCGTCCTCGACCACACCGGGCCGGTGTTCTGCTCGGGCATGGACCTCAAGGAGGCGGGCGGCGCCGACTCGACGAGCCAGGGCGTCAACGAGTTCCCGGCCATCCTGGAACGCATCTGGTCCGGCGGGAAGCCGGTCGTCGGGAAGCTCGCCGGACCCGCCCGCGCCGGTGGCGTCGGCATGGTCGCCGCGTGCGACATCGCGGTCGCCGCCGACACGGCCACGTTCGCGTTCAGCGAGGTGCGCATCGGCGTCGTGCCCGCCGTGATTTCGGTCACCGTACTGCCGCGACTGCTGCCCAGGGCAGCACACGAACTGTTCCTCACCGGCGAGACGTTCGACGCGGCACGGGCGGTCGCCGTCGGCCTGATCAACTCCAGCGTGCCCGCCGACGGGCTGGACGCCGAGGTGACCCGCTACACCACGATGCTCGCGCTGGGCGGCCCGAAGGCGCTCGCCGCGACCAAGCGGATGCTGCGGGCGCCGCGCCCCGCGGACGTGACGGCCGCGTTCGCCCAGATGCAGGCGCTGTCCGCGCCGTTCTTCGCCAGCGAGGAGGGCCAGGAAGGCATCCTGGCCTTCACCCAGAAGCGCCCGCCGGCGTGGGTGCCGCGGGACTGAGCGGAGCGCCGGTGACCCGGTCCGGCCGGGCCGGGTGACCGTCGCGCGCGTCGTGGTGGCCCAGGTCGGTGGTCAGCCAGCCGACCACGGCCAGCAGGACCAACGCGACCAGCGCGATGGTGATGCGCCTGCCGGAAGTCACGCCGTCAGCCTACGAACCGGCCGGATCCGCGCCGTGACCGGCCGTCGCGCCCGCCTCCACCTGGGGCGCGGCTTGCTCGGTCAGCCCGGTCGTGGTCGTGGTGATGATCGTGGCGGGGGTGCCCGCCGGGACGTCGGCCCGCACCAGCGGCGGCGTCTGGACGCGTTCGGCCGGCGGGTGCTGTGCGGTGCGGGAGCGGGTGACGCGGCCGGACACCAGGTCGACGACACGCTCGATCAGCCATGTCAGGCCCAGGCACACCGGAGCCAGCACGGCGATGACGATGGCGAACTGGAACGGGAAGGCCAACTGGGACAACCACAGATCGACCCCGTCCCACCAGTTCGCCAGCCAGAGGAACACGATCCGACGATACGCCCGCACGGCGAGCGCGACGCCGTGGTCCGGTAGGTTCGGCCTCATGTTCGCCGTCTATGCAGCGCAGCCGAACCGGGACGATCCGCTGGCCGCTCTCGCGGTCGGCGAACGCGACGAGCCGACGCCACCGTCGGGCTGGGTCAAAATCGCGGTACGCGCGGCGAGCCTGAACATGCACGACCTGTGGACGCTGCGCGGCGTCGGCATCAAACCGGAGCAGTTCCCGATGATCCTGGGCTGCGACGGCGCCGGCGTGCTGGACGACGGCTCCGAGGTCGTCATCCACTCGGTGATCACCACCCCGGACTGGACCGGCGACGAGACGCTGGACCCGAAGCGCACCCTGCTGACCGAGAAGTACCAGGGCACGTTCGCCGACTACGTGGTGGTGCCCGCGCGCAACGTGCTGCCCAAGCCCGCCGGGCTGTCCTTCGCGGAGGCCGCCTGCATGGGCACCGCGTGGCTGACGGCGTACCGGATGCTGTTCGTCAAGTCGGGGCTGCGGCCCGGCCAGACCATGCTGGTGCAGGGCGCGTCCGGCGGCGTGGCCACCGCGTTGGTCACCCTGGGCAAGGCGGCCGGGCTGCGGGTGTGGGTCACCGGCCGGACCGAGGCCAAGCGGGCGCTGGCCGCCGGCCTGGGCGCGGACGCGACGTTCGAGTCGGGTGCCCGGCTGCCGGAGCGGGTGGACGGCGTGTTCGAGACCGTCGGCAAGGCGACCTGGTCGCACACCATGCGCTCGCTCAAGCCGGGCGGTGTCGTGGTGATCTCCGGGGCGACCAGCGGGGACGCCACGGCCGCCGAGCTGCAGCGGCTGTTCTTCCTGCAGCTGCGGGTGATCGGCTCGACCATGGGCACCAAGGAGGAGCTGGCCGACCTGCTCCGGTTCTGCGACCAGGCGGGCATCCGGCCGACGATCGGCGCCGAGCTGCCGTTCGACCAGGCCGAACAGGGCCTGCGGTCGCTGCTGGACGGCGAGACCGCGGGCAAGATCGTCCTCGCGCGCTGACTCTCACGTAGTATGTTGAGAGTTCAACCAACTGGAGGCGCGGCATGGACAGCGCACCCCCGGCCGGCCGGATGCCGGCCATCTACGTGAGCCACGGCGCGCCGCCGCTCGCCGACGACGCCCTGTGGACCCGGCAGCTCGCCGACTGGTCGCACGACCTGCCCAGGCCGTCGGCCATCCTGGTCGTGTCGGCGCACTGGGAGGAGGCGCCGCTGGCCATCGGCGCGACCACCACGGTCCCGCTGGTCTACGACTTCTGGGGCTTCCCGGAGCACTACTACCAGGTGACCTACCCGGCGCCGGGCGCTCCCGCGCTGGCCGACTCGGTGCGCAAGCTGCTCTCCTCGTCGGGCACCCCGGTGACCGACGTGCCGGAGCGCGGCCTGGACCACGGCGCCTACGTGCCGCTCGTGGAGATGTACCCGGACGCCGACGTGCCGACCCTGCAGATCTCCATGCCGACGCTGGATCCCGTGGCGCTGCTGGACGTCGGCCGCAAGCTCGCGCCGCTGCGCGACGAGGGCGTGCTGATCATCGGCAGCGGGTTCTTCACCCACAACCTGCGGGCCATCGGCAGCCCCACGACACCCACCTGGTCCGCCGAGTTCGACGAGTGGGGCCGCGAGGCGCTCGCCGCGCGCGACGTGGACGCGTTGCTGGACTTCGAGCACGCCTCCCCGGCCGGCCGGCTGGCGCACCCGAGGACCGAGCACTTCGCACCCCTGTTCGTGGCGATCGGCGCCGCGGGCGAGACGCTGGACACCCAGCGCACGGTGATCGACGGCTTCTGGCACGGCCTGGCCAAGCGGTCCGTCCAGTTCGACTGACCCACGTCGAGGGGCGGCCGGTGCCTGGCCGCCCCTCGACGCCCTCCCGGGTTCAGTGCAGTGACGCCAGGTGCGGATGCACCGTGTTGGCGAACGCGTACCCGTTGGACGCGTCCCAGTTGATCGACCACGTCATCGCGCCGCGCAGGCCCGGTGCGGTGGTGGCCGGGTGGAACGTGCCGCAGTTGGTGCCCATGTCCAGGCAGTCCAGCGCGGCGTTGACCGTGGCCGGCGGGACCTGGCCGCCACCGGCCGCGCTGGCCGACGCCGGCAGGCCGAGGCCGACCTGGCTCGGGCTCAGGCCACCCTGCAACTGGATGCAGGCCAGCGCGGTCAGGAAGTTCTCCGAGCCCTCGGCGTAGACGTTGCCGTCGCAGCCGAGCATGGTGCCCGAGTTGTAGTACTGCATGTTGACGATCGTCAGGATGGACTTGATGTTCAGCGCCAGCTGGAAGTAGGCCATCCCGGTCGACTGCATGTCGATCGTCTGCGGTGCGAGCGTGATGATCGCGCCCGGATGGGCGGCCGCGACGGAGTGCAGCGCCTGCGACATGAAGGTCGGGTTCACGCCGTTCTCCAGATCGATGTCGACGCCGTCGAAGCCGAACCTGCTGATCAGGCTGTTGATGCTGTTGGCGAAGTTGGTCGCGGACGTCGCGTCGCCGACACTGATCGTGCCGTTCTGGCCGCCGACCGAGATGATCACCTTCTGGCCGCGGGAGTGCAGGGTGGCGACGTCACTGATGAAGTCGGCGTCGGTGTAACCGCCCAGCGCCGAGGACAGCCCGGAGTCCACCGAGAAAGTGACCGCGCCCGGCGTGGTCGGGTCGGCGTTGGCGAACGCGACGGCGACCAGGTCGTACGTGGTGGGCACGGCGGACAGCCGGAGCACCGTGGCGCCGTTGACGAA
>DATEPR010000190.1:0-12115 GCA_035273045.1 Pseudonocardiaceae bacterium
AACCGCCGCCCACGCCCACGCCGCCGGCCCGCCCAGCGGCCACGAGCGCGGCGAGTTCGGCGTCGTCGCACGAGGCGAGCAGGGTGGAAAGCCGCTCATGGAGGGCCCGCCTGGCCGCGGTCGTCACGCGATCATCCTTGCCGACGCGGGCGGCCGGGTAAAATACGCTCCGTGACCGGGGGACGCCACGCCAACGAACCTGCCGAGGTCAGGGTCGCGAAGATCAACAGGTCGAGTGCGATCGCCGCCGCGGTGATCACGGGCGTCGTCACATTGAGCGTCGGCGTCATCACCGCCGTGGCGACCTACAACCTGGGCGTGCAGCACGGTTCCCGTGCGGTCGACGCGGCGAACGTCCCTGCCGTGAACACAACGTCGGCCACGCAGACGACCACGACCACGACGACCACCACGACGCCGGCACCGGTGACCGCGCCGGTGTCGCCGAACGGGTTCAGCGCGGACGGTGTGTACGTGGTGGGCCAGGACATCCCTCCCGGCACCTATCACACGCCGGGCGGCGCGCAGTGCTACGTCGCGAAGTTGAGAAGTACGAACACGGACGACATCGTGGACAACAACAACTTCTTCGGCCCGGAAACCGTCACCATCTCGTCCGGTGCGTTGCAGATCAGCGGCGGTTGCGTGTGGAGCAAGCGGTAATTCGATCGACGCGACGCGGGGCACCGGCGGAAGCCGGTGCCCCGCGGTCGTTCCGTCCCCGTCAGCCGGCCGTGTAGCTGTACGGGATGCCGGCCAGTTCGGAGCCCTGGCCGATCAGGTTGTTCCAGGTGTCGACGTACAGCGTGCCGTGCACGACCGTGCCGGGCGCCGCTGTCGGCGTGATGGTCACCGGGATGGTGGCCGTGCCGCCCGCCGGGATGAACACCGCGTTGCCCGCGGAGCCGCCCACGGCGGTCGACCAGAAGTCACCCGTGCCCGAGGTGACGGCGTTGTCGAACGGCTGCATGTGCGCGGTCAGCGACAGGGTCGCCGTGCCCGGCGGTGCGGTCGTCGGGAACGGGCCGACCTCGCCCACGTCGGTGAACCACGGACCGAACGCCAGTTGGTCGGCCGAGACGGTGTTCACGCCACTCGTGCCGGCGAACAGGTACGGGCCGGGATTGCCGTCGCTGAACTCCAGGTAGTCGTCGGCCGGGACGGTCGAGCTGAAGTGCTGCGTCAGCGTGGTGACGTGGGTCGGCACGTTGTACACCGGCGGGCTGGTCGACGCCGTGTCCTCGGGCAGGTCGATGGTGTTCTGCCCGGCGATCGGCGGCAGCGTGACGTCCGCCTCCTGGTTCAGCCTCGGGTCGACGAAGAAGAACTCGCCCGCGGCGCTGGTGTTGCGGACCCGCACGGTGGCCTGGACGGCACCGCTCAGCGTCGTGTGCGCGTTGTCCGGCAGGCCGTTGGCCTGGACGTGGACCGTGTCGAACTGGACCTGCCCGTGCAACGTCTGGCTGAAGCCGTTGGACGGGCTGAACAGGAAGATGATGACCTCCCACCGGCCGCTGGCCGGCCGGTCGACGGTCATCTCGGCGGCGCCCGTGCCGGTGCCTCGGCCGGAGTTCCACGCCGTCTCCACCGCGTTGGTGTCGCCGGACAGGGTCTGGCCGGTCGGGCTGACCAGCAGGAAGCCCACCGAGGTGTGCGGGTCGACCGTGGTGAAGTTGATCGTCATGTCCTGCTTGTTCCTGGGCACGTCCAGGAAGTAGCTCAGGTACTGGTTCAGGCCGCGGCCGACGCCACCGGTCACCGTGGTGGTGAACCGTCCGTTGCCACCGGTCGGGATCAGCACCCTGCGGGCCAGCGGCACCGACAGGTGCGTGCCCCGGTCGGAGTCGAACTGGAGCGACGCCGGGGCGTCACCGGCCGCCCTGGGCAGCGGCACGTCGAAGGCGAACCGGGCCGAACCGCCGGCCGGGATCGTCCTCGTCACGGTGCCGGTGCCGGCGGAGACGTACCGGAAACCGGTGTTCCGCACGGTCACGCCACCGCGGAACGTGCCGGCGGGGCTCAGCGCCTCCTGGAAGTGGTCGCGGCCGTTGTTCCACAGGATCTTCTCGGTCCACGTGCCCGGCGTCGGGTTGTGCACCGACACGTGCTGGAAGTCGGTGAACCCGAAATCGTAGGACTCCTGGACCAGGTTGCCGTGCGGGTCGAACAGCTCCAGGTCCAGTTGGCCCGACGTCCGCGTGCCCGGCCAGGTCATCTCGGCCGTCATGAAGGGCACGTTCCTCGGCACGGTGAAGGTGAACGACGGTGCCGCCGGCAACGCCTCGCCGGGACCGCCCGGCGGGTCGGCCGGCGGCGGGGTCGCGCCCGTCACCTGCTCGGTCCTGGTGAACTGGAAGATCGGCGAGCCGAGCGTGCGGGACGTGCCGGTCACCGTCTGCGGCCGCCGGGACGTGTTGGTCAGCGTCTCGGTGACGTGCCGGGTGCTGCCGCCGGCACCCGTCAGGTCGAACTGGGTGTCGGACGGGATCAGCGCGCTGCTGGCGCTGGTGTGCGGGTCGTTGCCGACGGCCCTGGCGGCCTGGACGGCGGCGAGGCTGTTCAGCAGGCCGGCACCCTGCTGGTCGGACGGCACGTTCAGGTCGGTCGCCGTGCCCAGCAGGATCCGCTTGACCAGCGCGGGCGACGGCTTCGCACCGTGGTGCGTGTCCTGGTACGCCTGGATCACCAGCGCCGCGGCGCCGGCGATCAACGGCGAGGACTGGCTGGTGCCGCCGAACGCCTCGCTGTTCTGCGTGCAGTCCGGCCACGGCGCGCCGACGGTGCAGTCGGCCATGCCGGTCGCCGACGGAGCGACGAGGTCGACGTACTTGTCGTCCAGGGTCGGGCCACCGGAGGACAGCCCGGAGATGTTGTCGCTGACGAAACCGGCGTAGCCCTTGTCCTGGGCGTCCAGGCGGTAGGCGGTGGTGCCGGCGGCGGCGATCACGTCGGGCGCGCTGGCCGGGGTGCCGACGGTGCCGGACTGGCCGGAGTCACCGCTGGAGGCCACCACGGTCACGCCGGCGGCGATCGCGGCCTCGTCGGCCAGCGCGATCGGGTCGACGGCGCCGTCCGGGAACAGGGTCGCGCCGAACGACTGGTTGATGACGTCGACCTTGTCCACGTTCACCGCGTAGTCGATGCCGCGCACGAACGCCGACTCCGGCGCGCCGAACTCGCCGAACACCTTGATGCCGACCAGGGACGCGCCGGGCGCGACACCCTCGATGCGGAACGTGCAGCCGGCCGGCAGGCCGGAGTTGGGCAGCGCGGTGGACAGGTCGAACACGGTGTTGCCCTGGGCCGCGATCGAACTGGCGTCGCCGAACGCCTCGCCGCCACCGCTGGCGTCGTTCTTGCCGTCACCGGAGAAGTCCTGGTAGTCGGCGAAGACCGGCGTGCCGTCCGGACGGACGAAGTCCGGGTTGGCGATGTCGATGCCGTCGGCCATGAACGCCACCCGCACGCCCCTGCCGGTGGCGATCTGGTGCGCTGACGGGACGTTCGGGTCCGCGTTGTCCGTGTTGGTCAGGCTGAGCGCCTCGGGTTCCAGTTGCGGCCTGCTCGGGTCGGAGGTGCACGCCGCCCGCCCGCCGGGCCGCTGGGTCGCGCTCGCCGTCACGCCGGCCGTCTTCGGCACCGGGATGATCTTGTCCGGCACCACGGCCGCCACCGCCGGGTTCGCCTCCAGCCGGCTGATCTCGGTCTGGCTGGCGGTCGCCGCGACCGCGCTGACCGTGTCCAGTTGTCGGATGTGGGTCGCGCCGCTGTCGTGCAGGTCCGCGACGATGCCGGCCTGGTCGGCCCGGACCGCGCGGTCCCGTTGGACCGCGTCGATCTTCGGTTTCAGGTCCGGATGCTGCGACCGCATCAGCACGATGACGGCCTTGCCGGGTCCGCTGCCCACGTGGGGTGCCGCGGTGGCCTGGACGCTCGCGACGGCGGTCGCGGTGAGCGCCGCCGTTACCGTTGCCATGACCACGCGGAGATGACGTCTGCCGCTCATGCCGGAGAGCATTCGTCAGCCCTGCCGGCCGGAACAATCTACTTTAGTTAGCTATCTCCGCGATATTTTGACCAACTGTCAACGCTGTGAAAGAAATCCCTCGGTCAGCGGATTGACCTGCGGGTTTACTTGCCGCCCAGTGCGCGAAATCGGGCACAGAACGCTCATCACCACCATAGCGCTCCGATCGGACCGAATATTTCGGGAAATGTCCGGGCGAATCGGGCGGGTCAACGTTTTCGGGTGAGCAGCGCGTCCGCGGCGAGCGTGTTGACCACGCGATCCGCGGGCAGGTCGAGGGCTTCCGCCCGGCGGCAGCCGTCGTCCAGCCAGTCGAGTTGGCCGGGCGCGTGCGCGTCCGTGTCGATCGCGAAGAGGCAGCCCAGTTCGACCGCCATGGCGAGCAGTTCGTCCGGTGGGTCGCGGCGTTCCGGCCGGCAGTTGATCTCCACGGCGACGCCGTTGTCCCGGCACGCGGTGAACACGGCTTCGGCGTCGAAAGTGGACTGTGGCCGGCCACGGCCGGTGATCAGCCGGCCGGTGCAGTGGCCCAACACGTCCACGTGCGGGTTGCGCACCGCGGCGACCATGCGTGGCGTCATCTCGGCGGCCGGCATCCGCAGGTGCGAGTGCACGCTCGCGACCACGACGTCCAGCCGGGCCAGCAGTTCCGGTTCCTGGTCCAGGGTTCCGTCGTCCAGGATGTCCACCTCGATCCCGGACAGCACCCGGAACGGCGCCAGTGCCGCGTTGATCTCGTCCAGCAGCCGCAGCTGCTCGCGCAGCCGGTCCGCGGTCAGGCCCCTGGCCACGGTGAGCCGGGGCGAGTGGTCGGTCAGCGCGACCCACTCGTGGCCCAGCGCGCGGGCCGACTCGGCCATCTCCCTGGGCGGGCTGCCACCGTCCGACCAGTCCGAGTGGGTGTGGCAGTCACCGCGCAACGCGGTGCGCAGCCCGGACCGTGGCTGGTGCGGCACGTCGCCGACGAGTTCGGTGAGATAGTCCGGTATCCGGCCGGCCGCGGCCTGCGTGACGGCGGCGGCCGTGGTCTTCCCGATGCCGGGCAGCTGTTGCAGCGTGCCGCCGCGGATCCGCTCGTCCAGTTCGCCGGCCGGCAGCCTGGCCAGCACCGCCGCCGCGTTGCGGAACGCGCGCACCCGGTAGGTGGGCGCACCGGCCCGTTCGAGCCGGAACGCGATCTGCCGCAGTGCCTCTACCGGGTCCACTCCCCTGCAATACCGCACGGCACCGGCCGGCCGCCACCCGGCCGTCAGTTCCGGTCGGACAGGCCCTCCAGCAGACCCCGGTCGGCCAGCAGGCGCAGCACCGTCAGCGCCGCCGTCTCGGCGTCGATGTCGGTGGTGTCCATCCGCAGGTCGGGATCGTCCGGCTGCTCGTAGACGCCGTCCACACCGGTCAGTCCGGGCAGGTCACCGGCGTAGGCGCGGGCGTACAGGCCCTTCGGGTCGCGCCGCGCGCACTCGGTCACCGGCGTGGCGACGTACACCTCGACGAACTCGGTGCCGTGGCTGCGGTGGTGTTCCCGGATCGCGCCCCGGGTGTCGGTCAGCGGCGCGATCACCGGCACCAGCGTCAGGATCCGGTGGCTGGACAGCATTTCCGCGATGAACCCGACTCTGCGGCAGTGCGCGTCCCTGTCCTCCGGGGAGAATCCCAGGTCGCGGGAGATCGTCCTGCGCAGCTCGTCGCCGTCCAACACCTCCGTCTCGACGTCCTCGTCCCGCAGCATCGACGCGATGGTGGCCGCGACCGTCGACTTGCCCGCACCGGGCAGGCCGGTCAGCCACACAGTGACGCCCTGATGGAGTCGCACGGTGCTACGCACCAACATTCCCTGGCTCTCCTCGAACCGATCATCCTTCGGCAGGCGTCTCACCGTAGGGCCACCGGGACGCCGAACCACCCGGATCGGGCGATCCGCTCCGAGTTCTTATCGTTTTCTGAGCCAACCTTTAACCGGCTGACAGGGATCGGACCAGTCCGCGGGATTAGGGT
The DNA here is from genome assembly GCA_035273045.1 of Pseudonocardiaceae bacterium. GTDB lineage: Bacteria > Actinomycetota > Actinomycetes > Mycobacteriales > Pseudonocardiaceae > DATEPR01. The sequence continues at coordinate 6,023 of DATEPR010000190.1, forward strand.
CTGCTGGCTGTGTCGACCCCAGCCCGGCGGGTGTACCTGCACATCGGCCTGCCCAAAACGGGTACCACGTCCATCCAGGACATCCTCTGGCGCAACCGGGCGGTAGCGGCCGACCACGGCCTGCTGTATCCGGGACACGACCCGTCGGCGCACCACAGGGCGGCCGTCGACGTGATCCCCGAGCGCTACCCCGGCTGGGTCGACGACGCCACCGAGGGGGCCTGGGGCTGGCTGGTCGACCAGGTGTCCGTCTGGTCCGGGAACGCGGTGATCTCCAGTGAGCTGCTGGCCCTGTCCCGGCCGGACGAGGTGGCCAGGGTGCGGGCGGCGCTGGACTTCGCCGAGGTGCACCTGGTGTGCACCGCCCGTGACCTGGCCCGGCAGATCCCGTCGGTGTGGCAGGAGGACGTGAAGAACCGGCGCACCACGCCGTACGACGAGTTCGTCCGGTTCGTCCGGGCCGGTCGCGAGGCGGAGATCGCCGCCCTGTTCTGGTCGTACCAGGACCTGCCCGGCGTGCTGGCGAACTGGGGTGCCGGGCTGCCGCCGGAGCGGGTGCACGTGATCACCGTGCCGCCGAGGGGTGCCTCCCACGACCTGCTGTGGCAGCGGTACGCGTCGGTGATCGGCGTGGACCCGGACCGGTTCGACACGTCGAACCCGCCGACGAACACGTCGCTGGACATGGCCCAGACCGAACTGCTGCGCCGGCTGAACATCGTGGTGGGCGAGTCGATCCCGTGGCCGGACTACGTGCGGGTGGTCAAGGGTGGGCTGGCCGAGGACGTGCTGCCGCCGCTGCGCAGCCGGGCCGCGATCACCCTGGCGGCGGACGACCGCGAGTGGGCCGCCGGGGTGGCGCGCGAGTCGGTGGCCGCGATCGAGGCCGCCGGCTACCACGTGGTCGGCGACCTGGCCGACCTGGTGCCGGGACCCGGGTCCGGCGGCGAGGTGCCGCTGATCGGGGACACCGAGGTGGCCGAGGTCGCCGTGCGCACCATGGCCGAACTGATGCGGCGGGCCGCCCGGCCGGCCTCCGTGCACCCGACCGTCGCCAGCCTGCGCCGGCGGCTGGTGGAACTGTCCGAGCAGCACGACCAGGTGATGGCGATGCGCCGGATGTACCGGATGACGAAGGCGCGGTTGCGCAACGCAAGACGGCGCGGCTGACCACAGGTCGTGATCGCGCACCCGTATGCTGGGAGTTCCCTGGGGCAGTGGCCCCGCGATCCGCTGGACACGGGAATGACCGCGAGCACAGCCAACACCGTGGCGAGCACGTTCGCCCACGAGGCCCTGCTCTACCGCAGTGACGCGGAGTACCTGGCCGGTGTCGTACCGTACATCGGCGCGGGGCTGGCCGCGGGTGAGCCGGTGGCCGTCGCCGTACCCACCCGGCAGCTCGGCCTGCTGCGCGCCGAACTCGACCACACCGCGGACGTGCGGCTGCTGGACATGACGCGGGTCGGACGCAATCCGGGCCGGATCATCGCCGCCGTGCTGCGCGCGTTCGCCGACGCCTACCCGGGCCGCGGCATCCGGGTGGTGTCCCAACCGGTGTGGCCGGAGCGGTCGGCCGCCGAGTACGCGGCCTGCGTGCAGCACGAGGGCCTGGTGGACCGGGCGTTCGCCGGCCGGCGCGGCACGCTGCTGTGCCCGTACGACGCGGCCGGACTCACCCCGGCCGCGCTGGCCGACGCGGCGACCACCCATTCGGTGCTGGTCGACGGCGGCATCAGGCGCCCCAGCGACCGCTACGCCCCGGACGACGCCGTCGCGGCGGGCAACGTCCCGCTCGCCGTGCCGCCCGGTGCCGAACCGTTCACCGTCGACCAGCCGGACATGTCCGGCCTGCGCCACCGCTGCCTCGACTTCGCGGTCCGGCACGGCCTGACCGACGACCGCGCCCAGGACCTGGCGCTGGCGCTGACCGAGTTGGCGTGCAACAGCCTGGAACACGCCCGCAGCTCCGCGACCGTCCTGTTCGGCACCACGGGCTCCCGCGTGGTCTGCCAGGTCCGCGACGCCGGCTACCTGGCCGACCCGCTGGCCGGCCGCCGCCCGGCACCGCCGGAACAGTTGCGCGGCCGGGGCCTGCTGCTGGTGCACCAGCTCGCCGACCTGGTCCGTGTGCACACCACGCCCGGCGGCACAACGGTCGAGGTCCAGTTCGAGGTGGGTGGGTGATCGAGGCCGTCGTCTTCGACATGGACGGAGTGCTGGTGGACTCCGAACCCGTGTGGGAGGAGGTCCGGCGGGCCGTGGTGGCCGAGCACGGCGGCCGGTGGGCACCCGACGCGCAGCAGCGGCTGATGGGCATGAACACCGCGGAGTGGGCGCGGTACCTGAGCGACGAGCTGCGGGTCGGCCTGCGCCCGGACGCCGTGGCCGACCTGGTGGTCCGGCGGATGGGCGAGCGGTACGCGGCGGACCTGCCGATGCTGCCCGGCGCGGTGGACGCGGTGCGCCGCGCGGCCGACCGGTGGCCGCTGGGCCTGGCCAGTTCGTCACCGCGGGTGCTGATCGACGCGGTGCTGGCGGCCGCCGGGATCGCGGGCCTGTTCGCCGCGACCGTGTCGTCGGACGAGGTGGAACGGGGCAAGCCGGCGCCGGACGTCTACCTGACCGCGGCGGCCCGGCTGGACGTGGCGCCGCATCGGTGTGCCGCGGTGGAGGACTCCAGCAACGGCCTGCGCGCGGCGGCGGCAGCCGGGTTGCGGGTGATCGCCGTGCCCCGGCCGGACCACCCGCCGGAGCCGGACGCGCTCGCCGGAGCCGCGGTCGTGGTGCGCAGCCTCACCGAGCTCACCCCGGAACTGCTCGAATCCTGATCTAGGGTTGGCGCATGACGCGACCCGTGGACGCACAGCGGCTGGAGTTCGGCATCGGCGTACTGGGCGGTCCCACGGCCGTGATCGACATGGCCGGCCTGCGGCTGGTCACCGACCCCACCTTCGACCCGGCCGGTGAGCACGCCTATCTCACCAAGACCAAGGACGCCACGGTGCTGCCGGCCCAGTTGGGCCAGGTGGACGTCGTGCTGGTCAGCCACGACCAGCACGCGGACAACCTGGACGACAGCGGCCGCGAGTTCGCCCTGGCCGCGCCGAGACTGCTGGCCGGGCCGCTGACCGCGGCCCGGCTGGGCGGGCCGGCGACGGCGGTGGCGAACTGGGCTTCGGTCACCGTCCCGCGCGGTGACGGCCGCGGCGACCTGACCGTGCACGGCGTGCCGGCGACGCACGGCCCGGAGGACGCCGAGCGGGACGCGGACGGCAACGTGCTGTGTGAGGTCAGCGGTTTCATGCTGTCCGGTGACGGCCTGCCGACGGTGTATGTCAGCGGGGACAACGCCTCCGTCGGCGTGGTGACCGAGATCGGCCGGCGGCTCGGGCCGATCGACGTGGCGCTGCTGTTCATCGGCGCCGCGCGGGTGCCGATGCGGGAGCGCGGCCGCCCGCTCACCCTGACCAGCGAACGCGCCGCCGCTGCCGCCGCCGTGCTGGGCGCCCGGATCGTGGTGCCGGCGCACTACGACAGTTGGGCGCATTTCAGCGAGGACGGCGCCCGGGTGGCCACCGCGTTCGACGACGCCGGCCTGTCCGGCATCCTGCACATGACCGACCCCGGCCGGTGGGACGTCACGTCGGCAGGTTGACCGAAGCCGACCGGCTGGCCACGCTGACGACCGCGTCCATCGTGGCCATCACCGAGACGGTCTCGTCCAGCGGCAGCAGCGGGCTCTCCAGCAGGCCGGCCGCCACGCACCGCGCCACCTCGTCCGCCTGGTGCCGCAGGCCGCGGCCCTTGTGGTCGGGCGCCACCCGGTTGGCCTGGCCGTCCCGGGAGATCAGCGAAACCGAAGTGGGCGCGTAGAAGTCGCCGTCCAGCTCGATCCGGGCCGTGGTGCCGACGATCGCCGCCCTGGTCGGGCTCTTGGCGCGCAGCGTGCAGGTCAGCACGGCCTGGGCGCCGCTGTCGTAGCCGAACACCATCGAGGTCTGCGCGTCCACGCCGGTGAACGCCGGGTCGGACAGCGCGATGATCCGGCTCGGCGGGCCGAGCACCATCGACGCGAACGACACCGGGTACACGCCCAGGTCGAGCAGTGCGCCACCGCCCAGTTCCGGTGCGAACAAACGGAAATCCGGGTCCGGCGCGAACCACTGGCCGTGGTCGGCGGTGACGGTCACGACGTCGCCGAGCACGCCGGTGTCCAGCCAGTCGCGGATCACCGCCACGCAGGGCAGGAACCGCGTCCACATGGCCTCCATGGCGAACCGCCCGGTCTCCCGTGCCACCCGCACCACGTCCCGCGCCTCGGCGGCGTTCATCGTGAACGGCTTCTCCACCAGCACGTGCTTGCCGGCCCGCAGCGCGAGCACGGCGTTGTCGTGGTGCATGGGGTGCGGCGTGGCGACGTAGACCACGTCGACGTCCGGGTCGGCGACCAGGTCGGCGTAGGAGCCGTGCCGGTGCGGGATGCCGAACTCGTCGCCGAAGGCCCGGGCGGTCACGGCGCTGCGCGATCCGACCGCGACGATCTCGCCGGTGCGGGTCAGCCGCAGGTCGGTCGCGAAGGTGTGCGCGATCCCACCGGTACCCAGGATTCCCCACCGCAGCACGACTGACGTCCTCTCCGCGCGTGACCCGTCCGGCAGGCACCCTAACCGGCGAGTTGGTCGACGGCCGCACGGAACACCCCGGGCAGCCGCCGCGCGACCGGCACCACGGCGTCCGCCACACCGGGCACCCGCCGCGCCCACAGCAGGCCGGACGTGATGAGCCGGGACCGCCGGGACACCCGCCGCCAGGCCCGCTCGTAGTCATCCGGCCGGCCGGCCACCAGGCACGCCACCAGTTCGGTCGCCGCGGCCAGTGACACGGCGATGCCCTCACCGGTCAGGGCGTCCACGTAGCCGGCCGCGTCGCCGACCAGCAGCACCCGGCCCGCCGTCCGGCGGCGTACCCGCTGCCGCAGCGGACCGGCACCCAGCACGTCGGACGCCGGTGACGCCGACGCCAGCCGTTCGGCGAGTATGGGGAACGCGGTCAACTGGCGGTCGAACGGCGCCCGCCGGGCGGACAGCACCGCGACACCCACCACGTCCGGCCCGACCGGCGTGACGTACGCCTCGGCGTCCCTGGCCCAGGTGACCTCCACGAAATCGCTCCACGGCGCGAGCCGGTAGTGCCGCCGCTGGCCCCAGCGCGGCCGGGTCGACGGGCCGGCGGCGAGCCCGACGGCACGGCGGATCGGCGAGTGCAAACCGTCGGCCGCCACGAGATACCGGGCGCACAGGTCGCCGGCCCGGACCCGGTCGGCGTCCTGCTCGACCGTGGCGATCCGCCGGTGCAGCACGGGAATGCCGGCGTCGGCGACCGCGGCCCGCAGCGCCGACTGCAATGCGGTGCGGCGCACTCCCCGGCCCGGCCCCCGGGTGAAGTCGGTGCGCGCCTCGACATCGTCGTGCAGGTAGGCGATGCCCCGGATGTCGTGGCCGGGCGGGTCGACGCCGAGCGCGGCCAGCGCCCGCACCGCACCCGGCATCAGGCCCTCGCCGCACGCCTTGTCCAGCGGCCCGGCCCGCCGTTCGCACACGGCGACGTCCAGCCCGGCGCGGGCCGCGGCCAGCGCGACCGCCAACCCGGCGGGGCCGCCTCCGACGACGATGACGTCACGCACCCACGGCCGCCAGCGCGGTGTTCTCGGTGCGGATGCGCACCGTCAGCAGTATCGCGTTCAGCACGGTGAAGCACAGCGCGGTGAGCCACGCGGTGTGGATCAGCGGCAGGGCGAAACCCTCCACGACGACCGCGACGTAGTTGGGGTGGTTGAGGAACCGGTACGGGCCGGTGGTGACCCGTCCGGCGTTCGGCACCACGATGATCCGGGTGTTCCACTGTGGTCCGAGCGTGCGCACGCACCACCAGCGCAACGCCTGCGACCCCAGTGCCAGCACCAGCATCGGCCAGCCCAGCGCCGGTACGAACGGCCGGTGGCCCAGCCACACCTCAAGCACAGACCCGACCAGCAGCCCGGTGTGCAGCGCGACCATGAACGGGTAGTGGCCGAACCCGGTCTCCCGGCCG